>NZ_JBMERN010000001.1:0-120222 GCF_049310965.1 Loktanella sp. DJP18
AAACGACATTCGCCAGACATTCTTTCAGGAATGCGAAGAACTTCTCGAGGCGCTCGACGACGGTCTCGCACTCTTGCGCGACGCGCTTGACGAAGGTCACGATGAGGACGTCGAGACGATCAACGCGGTCTTTCGGTCCGTTCACTCGATCAAGGGCGGTGCAGCGGCCTTTGGCCTTGAATCGCTGGTCCGCTTCGCCCACCGGTTCGAGACGACGCTGGACGATCTGCGCGCGCAGCGCCTTGCGCTGTCGGCCGACGTGCTGGAGGTGTGCCTGCGCGCCGCCGACCAACTGGCCGAATTGGTCGCGGCCGGGCGCGATGGCAAGGATGTCGCGCCGGATGCCGGCGCGCTGGTCATTGCAAAACTCATTCATCTGTCCGGCGGCGACTCCGCCCATGCTTTCGCATCGCTGACGTCAGAACGTGCTGGCGATGATGGTGACAGCTATACACCGATGCCGATGAGCTTCGATCCGCTGCCGCTGGAGGGCGACGATGGTGCAGAACCGCAACGGCTGACATTTACCTTTACAGCGCAGTCAAGGTTGTTCGCGAACGGACATGACCCGGTCCATCTGTTCCGGGAAATGTCGGAACTGGGCGATCTGACTGTGACTGTCGACCCGCGGACTCTTGTGGACCTTGACGTTGTCGCGCCTGATACCTGTGCCATGACCTGGACGGTCAATCTGACGACGCAGGAAGCGGAATCCGCGATCTGGGAAGTGTTCGAATTTGTCGAGGGGCTTTGCACGATCGACTTCCACGACGCGGTGCCCCTTCCTCTTCTGAGGCCCGAACAGGCGCAGGCCTACCGGCCGCTGACGCTTGACCTGACCAGCATTTCCCTGATCGCCGAAAGTGCGACGGACGCGGTTGCATCCCAGGACGCTGCGCGTGCGTCGACGGGAAAGACCGCGTCGGGCGACACCGCAGCAAAGCCTGCGGCTGTCACGGCAAAAGCCACGGTGCGCGTCGATCTCGATCATGTGGACCGGCTGATAAACGTGGTGGGAGAGCTTGTCATCAATCAGGCCGTTCTGACCCAATGCATCAAGGCAGCCAACATCCCCATGACCACCGCTCTGTCATCCAGTCTGGACGAATTCATGGCACTGGCCCGCGAAATTCAGGAAGGAGTCATGGCGATCCGGGCGCAATCCGTGAAACCGTTGTTCCAGCGCATGGCCCGGATCGCGCGTGAAGCGGCCGACATTGCGGGCAAGACCGTCCGGTTCGAGACCGAAGGCGAGGCCACCGAGGTCGACAAGACTGTGATCGAACGCCTCGTGGATCCCCTGACCCACATCATTCGGAACGCCGTCGACCACGGATTGGAGACGGAGGAGAAGCGCCGCGCCGTCGGAAAGACCGATCCGGCAACCGTCACACTGCGGGCGGCCCATCGCTCCGGCCGCGTGCTGATCGACGTGTCCGACAATGGTGCCGGGATCAATCGGTCGCGCGTGTTGCAGATTGCCATGGACAAGGGTCTGGTCCCCCCCGATGCCGTTCTGTCCGATCAAGAAATCGACAAGCTGCTGTTCCTGCCGGGATTTTCGACCGCAGCAACGGTGACGGACCTGTCGGGACGCGGTGTCGGCATGGATGTCGTGCGCAGCGCGATCCAGAAACTTGGCGGTCGCATCAATATCACCTCCAGTCCCGGAACCGGCACGACCATGTCGATCAGTCTGCCGCTGACGCTTGCGGTGCTTGACGGCATGGTCGTCGACGTGGCGGGCCAGACGATGGTCGTCCCGATCGCCACGATCGTCGAGACGATCCGCCCCGAGCCGCGCGATCTTCACAAACTGGCAGGCGGCATGACCGTCGTCGCCGTGCGCGAACGGTTCATTCCGATCGTTGATCTTGGCCATGTGTTCCAATTCCGGGCCGCGCCGTCTGCACCGCGCGACCTCGTCTATCTGCTGGTCGAAAGCGACCACGAGCAGATGTGGGCACTGGCTGTGGACCACATCCATGACCAGCGCCAGGTCGTGATCAAGGGGTTGGAAGGGAACTATGGCCATGTCACGGGGATCGCTGCCGCGACGATCCTTGGTGACGGCAAGGTCGCGCTGATCATCGACCCCGAGGAGGCCGTCCAACGCACCGATGACGACCTGCCGCCGCCCATGCAACCCCAGACAGAGGAGCGTTGATCCATGCAAAACGCCGCAATCTCCATACCCGACGACGAACGGGAGCTCGTGACTTTCCGCGTGGGCGATCAGGATTTCTGCATCGATATTGTCTATGTGCGCGAAATTCGCGGCTGGACCCCCGCGACGGTGCTGCCCCACGCGCCGGAATACGTTCTGGGCGTCATCAATCTGCGGGGGGCGATCGTGCCGATCGTCGATCTGGCGCGCCGGCTTGGCCTGCCGAAGACAGAGTTGGGCGACCGCCACGTGATCGTCATCGCAGTGGTGGCAGATCAGACGGTCGGCTTCCTGGTCGATGCCGTATCCGACATCATCGGCGTGCCGCCCAGTGCGATCCAGCCGACGCCGGACGTGACGGCCCAGACGACACGGATGTTCATCCAGGGTGTCATCGCGCTTGAGGATCGCATGTTGCGGCTGATCGATATCAGCTCGGTCCTGCCCCCATTGGCGGCACAGGTGACCGTGTGACACTTCTGTCGCGCACTGTGCCGATCCCCGGTGCGACCGACCCGATGCTGGCTTGCGATACGCAAAGCTATCTGTCGATTGCCGCGATCCTGCACCGCGAAACGGGCATCAACCTGCCGCAGGACAACAGTTCTCTGGTCGTCGCGCGGCTGATCAAGCATCTGCGTCGCCTCAACCTGGCGACTTTTCCGGATTTTGTGAACTGGATCAACGATCCAGCCCATGCGGACGACCGGGCGCGCATGATCTCGGCCCTGACGACGAACACGACGCATTTTTATCGCGAGGGCTATCATTTCGACGTCTTCGTCCGCGACCTGCTGCCGCGCCTCAAGATGGCCGCCGACAGAGGCGAGCGTATTCGCCTTTGGTCCGCAGGCTGTTCCAGCGGCGAAGAAGTCTACAGCCTGGCGGCTACATTATTGCATCACTGGCCCGAAGCCGGGTCGGTCGATCTGCGTATCCTTGCCACGGACATCAGTGCGGACGTGTTGAGGACGGCGCAGGTGGCAGAATACCCGCGTGAACGGCTGGACCCCGTGCCGGAAGCGATCAGAGCGCTGATGTTGCGCGACGCCGCGCCCGGTGCCCCGATGGTCAGGATGCCCGCCGCAATCCGTGACCTCGTGACGGTCCGCTATATGAATTTCGTCGAACCCTGGCCGACTCGCGGCCCGTTTCAAGCCATTCTGTGCCGCAATGTCGCGATCTACATGGACGAGGCGATCCAGACCCGCGTCTTTACCGGACTCGCGGACATGCTGGCCCCGCAGGGCTTGCTGTTCATCGGCCATTCCGAACGATTGCCGCCGAGTCTGTCACATCGACTGACCTTGATCGACCGCACCACGTTCCGCCACATCTGACCGGCACATTGCCCCACAACGAACGGAGGACCGATGTCCCTTAAAGAAACGCTTTCCATCATGGTGGTCGACGACATGTCGACCAGTCGGGGCCTCATCACGATGGCGCTGGACGAAATCGGCATCAAGAAGGTCGATTTCAAGAGCGATGGTCAGTCCGCGTTGACCGCGCTGGCCACGAACGCCGCCCACCTTGTCATTTCAGACTACAACATGCCGGGGCTGGACGGCTTGCAACTGTTGCACGGCCTGCGCACGAACCGCAGCACGCAGCGGATCGGGTTCATCCTTGTCAGCGGACGACTGGATGACACTATCGTTGCCACAGGTCGCAAGCTGGGGATGAACAACTTCATTGCCAAGCCCTTCAACACCCAGCAGATGCGCAAGTGCATCGAAGCTGTCGTCGGTCCGTTGTGAGGATCGCCGCAAACGATCTGGCCGCCCGGCTCAGCGGTGAGTTGGCGCGCGCCACGGCGATGTCGGCCCAACTGGAACAGACGCTTCACTTCGGCGCTGCGGGCGAAAGGTCGAGCGACGTGCGCACCTTGCAGTATCTCGACCTCTTGACCCAGACATTGGCCGACCTGACGCGCTTCACCGCCGCCGTGGTCCCGTTGCTGCCGGCCGCACCGCTGATCCTGTCGCCCGCGCTGGAGACTTTGACCCTGCGTGGCATCGCGGACCGGCTTTGCGGTCAGGATGACGAGGTGCCGGGGCTGGTCAGCGGCGATCTGGCGCTGTTCTGACTGCCTCAGGCGGTGGCTTGCGTGATCAACGCGCAGGCGGCGCTCAACTGCGCCGCAAGCGGTGTCGTGCGCCGCCATACCATCCCGATGGTCCGGGACGGCGGCTTGCCCGCAAACCGGGCGATGCTGACCGACGCGGCACGGGTTTCGACGGGGACTGCCATGTCGGGAATCAGCGTCACGCCGATCCCGGCGCTGACCATCTGCACCAGTGTGGACAAGGCGCTGCCGTCCAACCATTCGCGCGGTCTGGCGCTGTCCATGGCGCAGAAGGCCAATGCCTGATCGCGAAAACAATGACCTTCCTCCAGCAGAAGCAACCGCATTTCACGCAGTTGCCGCGCATCGGGCACCGGTTTGCCGGCATCCCCTGCAGGGCGGACCAGAACGAAATCCTCGTGCAGAAGCGGCATTTCGGTCAGGCTGCTTTCCGACACCGGCAAGGCCACGATGGCCGCGTCAAGCTGCCCGCCCGCCAGTTCCGCAATCAGGCGCGGCGTCACGGTTTCGCGCACCTGCAGGTCAAGGCCGGGGTAAGCCTGCTTCAGCGTTCCGATCAACCCCGGTAAAAGATATGGTGCCACGGTCGGGATGATCCCAAGCCGCAGGTGCCGCAGCGCACCGCCCTGCGTCAATTGTGCAATATCGCCAAGTTCATCGACGGACCGCAGGATATCGCGGGCGCGTGTCACGAATTCCAGCCCGAAGGGTGTCGCTTGCACGCTGCGTCCCCGTTCGAACAGGGCCAGCCCCAGCCGCTCTTCCAGATCGCGGACCTGCATCGACAGGGCGGGCTGGCTGACCGCCACGGATTCCGCCGCATTGCCAAAATGGCCGTGGTCCGCCAACGCACAGGCATAACGCAGATGTTTCAAGGTGATGGACTTCATAAGGCAAACTTATCAAAACGATCAGTAGATACAAGTTCCCCTAATGGTCAGTTCGCGTTAGGACGGCACAAAGTCTGATCTGAAGCAAGGAGCGAACATCATGGACGGCGAAAACACAGGTGCGATGGGCGGCTGCCCGATGGGCCACGCTCGCCCCAATTCGACCAATAGCTCACGCTCGAACCGCGACTGGTGGCCGAATCAGCTGAACCTCAAGGTCCTGTCGCAGAACCTGCCGGGATCGAACCCGCTCGGCCCGGACTTCGACTATGCCGAAGCGTTCAAGGCGCTTGATCTGGACGCGCTGAAGGCCGATCTCCTGGCCCTGATGACCGACAGTCAGGACTGGTGGCCTGCGGATTATGGCCACTACGGCCCGTTCTTCGTACGCATGGCCTGGCATTCCGCCGGCACCTACCGCACCGCCGACGGGCGCGGCGGGTCGTCGTCCGGCACACAGCGTTTCGCGCCGCTGAACAGCTGGCCCGACAACGGCAACCTCGACAAGGCGCGGCGTCTGCTGTGGCCGATCAAGCAGAAGTACGGCAACGCCCTTTCATGGGGCGACCTGATGGTCCTCGCAGGGACAGTCGCGATCGAGGACATGGGGCTGCCCGCCTTCGGATTCGCGTTCGGACGCGAGGACCATTGGGAGCCGGAGGAGGATATCTACTGGGGGGCCGAGGATACCTGGCTGGCGGACAGCCGCTATTCCGAGGACCGTCTGTTGCAGAACCCGCTGGCCGCAGTGCAGATGGGCCTGATCTACGTCAACCCTGAAGGGCCGAACGGCAACCCGGACCCGCTGCAGTCGGCCCGCGATATCCGCGACACGTTCGGCCGCATGGCGATGAACGACGAGGAAACCGTGGCGTTGATCGCCGGTGGCCACACCTTCGGCAAGGCGCACGGGGCCGGTGACGCCGCCCATGTCGGATCGGAACCCGAAGGGTCCACCATCGCGGAACAGGGGTTCGGCTGGACCAGCACCTACGAGACCGGGCGCGGCGCGCATACCATCACGTCGGGCCTTGAAGGCGCGTGGTCGCCTGCGCCTACCAAGTGGGACATGACCTATTTCGACATGTTGTTCGGGTTCGAGTGGGAGCTGACGACCAGCCCCGCCGGTGCAAAGCAGTGGCGCCCCACGACCCGCGAGGCCGACGACCTGATCCCCGACGCGCACGATTCGAACAAGCGGCACCCGCCGATGATGTTCACCTCCGACCTCGCACTGAAGGAAGACCCGATCTACCGCGAAATCAGCGAGCGGTTTCACAAGAACCCCGACCAGTTCGCCGACGCCTTCGCGCGGGCCTGGTTCAAGCTGACCCACCGCGACATGGGGCCGGTCACACGCTATCTTGGCCCCTGGCAACCGCGCGAGGAACTGGTCTGGCAGGACCCGATTCCGGCCAGCGATTTCGACCTGATCGATGACGCCGACATCGCCTCGCTGAAGGCAGAGATTCTCAAGACCGGTCTGTCGGTGTCGCAACTTATCGGCACGGCCTGGGCCTCTGCGTCGACCTTCCGGGGCAGCGACAAGCGAGGCGGGGCCAACGGCGCACGTATCCAGCTTGCACCGATGAAGGATTGGGAGGTCAACAATCCCGCCCAGCTTGACGACACCCTGCGCCTGCTGCGCGACGTGGGCCGCACGTTCAATGAGAACCAGGCGGGCAACGAAAACCAGATGGGCGGCAAGCGCGTCAGCCTTGCCGACGTGATCGTGTTGGCCGGTGTTGCCGCCGTCGAGAAGGCGGCCCGCGATGCGGGCCATGACGTCAGCGTGCCTTTCACACCGGGCCGGACCGACGCCACGCAGGACCAGACCGACGTCGAATCCGTCGACATGCTTGAACCGGCCTCGGACGGCTTCCGCAACTACCAGCGCGCGGACTACACCGTGGCACCGGCGGAACTGCTGGTCGACCGTGCGCAGCAGCTGACGTTGACGGCCGCCGAGATGACGGCGCTGATCGGCGGGATGCGTGTGCTGGACACGAACTTTGACGGATCTGCCCATGGCGTCTTCACGGATCGTCCGGGTCTGTTGACGAACGATTTCTTCAACAACCTGCTGTCGATGGCGACCGAATGGCGGGCCATCGATGACGAGGACCGCATGTTCGAAGGTCGCGACCGCAGGACCGGGGAATTGCGCTGGACGGCGACTCAGACGGACCTGATCTTCGGGTCCAACAGCCAGTTGCGCGGACTGGCCGAAACCTATGCGGGCGAAGTGGCGGAAGGTCGCTTTGTTGCGGCCTTCGTCCACGCGTGGGCCAAGGTGATGGACCTGGACCGTTTCGACGTAAAGTAAGCGACCGGTGCCGCGGCCAATGGGTCGCGGCACCTGTCCGGGCGACCCTCGGCCACGCGGTCCGGTCGGCCGGAAACGTTTCGGAAACGGCGCATGACGATCGCACGGGCCTTGCATGACCGATAGGTGTTCGCCCAGACTAGGCGGCATGGTCACGCTTCGGGATATCAGCCGCGACGTCGGATTGTCGGTGACGCAGGTCAGCCGCGCACTGGGCGGTCATGCGGACGTGAACCGCGACACCCGTGACCGCGTGCAGCAGGCGGCAAAGCGGATGGGTTATCGTCCCAATGCGATCGCCCGTGGGCTCAAGACCGGGCGGTCGGGCATCGTCGCCATGATCGTGGCGGGGTCCCGTGATCCAGAGGCGAACGCGCATCTGTTCGAGATCGTGATGGGGATGTCCGCCGAAATATCGGCCCTTGGCCTCCAATTCGTCTTGCATGTGGCGCAGCCCGGTCAGGATGCGGCCAGGCTCCACGCCGACCTGTACCGCAGCGGCGGGATCGACGGGTTCGTGCTGATCGGTCCCGCGCCAGACGATCCGCGGATCGCGACCCTGACGGCGCTTGGTGCGCCTTTCATCGTGCACGGCCGCGATCCTGCGCAACCGCACGCCCATGTCGACATCGACAACTACCGCGTCGGTCGCCTCATGGCTGATCACCTGCTGGACCTCGGCCATCGACGCATTGCTTTTCTGAACGGACCGGAGACGGAGTTCTTTGCGATCCGGCGCCGTCGGGGAGTGGAGGATGCCTGCGCCGCGCGCGGTCTGCCGGCCGATCCCGCGCTGTTGCTGACGACGACGATGATCGAACCCCATGGACGGCGGCTGACGCTGGACCTGCTGGGCGCCGCCGCACCGCCGACCGCCATCATTGCGGGGAACACCATGCTGGCGCGTGGAATCTTTCAGGCGGCCAAGGACCGTGGCCTGCGCATCCCGGACGATCTTTCGGTGCTGGCGCATGACGACGGGCTGGAGCTTTTTGCCCTGGACTCTTTTGCGCCGCGCCTTGGCGGCACCGTTGCACACCTGAAAACCGCGTGGGTCACGCTGTCGCAAGACCTGCAACAGGTGATCGCGGCGCAAAACGGGCCTTTTCACAGCCGCCTTCTTGACCTAGCCTTTGACCGGGGCCTTTCGACGCGTGCAATTCCGGTTGACATGCAATCCGGAAGCGGCACTTAATCCGAAACGTTTCGGATACAATCGAACGAAGACATACTCTGGGAGGAGACCACCAATGATCCGCACACTGTCTGGCGTCAGCGTCATCGCGCTGCTCGCCGTTTCTGCCACCTCCGCCGCCGCGCAGGACCTGATGTTCCCAAAGGGCGAGGGTGCTTTCAACTGGGACAGCCTTCAGACCTTTGCCGACGCCAATGCGCTTGACGGCGAGCAGGTCACCGTCTTCGGTCCGTGGCTTGGCCCGGATCAGGCCGCGATCGAGACTGTGCTGGCCTATTTCGCCGACGCCACGGGTGCCGACGTGCGCTATACCGGCTCTGACAGCTTCGAGCAGCAGGTCATGATCGATGCCGAGGCGGGGTCCTCTGCCAATGTCGCCGTGTTCCCGCAGCCCGGACTGGCCGCAGGCATGGCAGAGCGTGGTTTCCTGACGCCGTTGGGGCAGGAGGCCGCTGACTGGGTGGCGGCGAACTACGCCGCCGGCCAGTCGTGGGTCGATCTGGGAACCTATACCGGTGCCGATGGGACCGAGGCTTTCTATGCGTTCCCCTACAAGGCGGACGTGAAGTCGCTGGTCTGGTATGTGCCCGAGAACTTCGAGGATGCCGGCTACGAAGTGCCCGCCAGCATGGAAGACCTGAAGGCCCTGACCGACCAGATCGTCGCCGATGGTGGCACGCCGTGGTGCATTGGTCTGGGTTCGGGCGGTGCGACCGGCTGGCCAGCGACCGACTGGGTCGAGGACATGATGTTGCGCACCCAGACACCTGAAGTCTACGACCAGTGGGTGTCGAACGAACTGCCGTTCAATTCACCAGAAGTTGTGGGCGCGATCGAGGAATTTGGCCATTTCGCCAAGAACGACGCCTATGTGGCTGGCGGTTCCGCCGCTGTCGCCTCGACCGACTTCCGCGACAGCCCGAAGGGCCTCTTCGACAGTCCGCCGCAATGCTATCTGCATCACCAGGCGTCCTTCATCCCGGCGTTCTTCCCTGAAGATACGTTGGTCGGCCCCGACGGTGACGCGAATTTTTTCTACATGCCTGCCTATGCCGACAAGCCCGACCTCGGCCAGCCCGTGCTGGGCGCTGGCACGCTATTCGCCGTCACCAGTGACAGCCCGGGCGCACAGGCACTGATCAGCTTCCTGCAAACCCCGATCGCTCACGAAATCTGGATGGCGATCCCCGATCAGGGGTTCCTGACGCCCCTGACCACCGTCAATCTCGACACCTACGAGAACGACACCCGTCGCGCGCTGGGTGAGGTCTTGACCTCTGCCACCACGTTCCGGTTCGACGCATCCGACCTGATGCCCGGCGGTGTCGGTGCCGGAACGTTCTGGACCGGCATGGTGGATTATGTCGGTGGCGAAGAGGCACAATTCGTTGCAGACAAGATCCAGGCATCCTGGGACGCCCTGAAGTAACACCAACCGGGGGCGCGCGGGATCAATCCCGCGCGCCCCTTCGGACAGGACCGCGCCCCGGCGCAGGCCCGTCCACCCCGGTCGGGAGGGACCGGCGCGGCAGAATGCGAACTCGGGGGGAACGCCCATGAATCCGGCACTACTCGGCCTGTTCACCATCATCGTCGGCGTGGGCGGTTGCCTCGGATACTTCTACTTTTCCAACATGCTGCTGGACAAGGTCATCTTTCCGGCGACCGGCCCCAACCCGGGCCGCAATATCAACCGCGCCGAAAAGGTGCGTCCTTGGCTGTTCCTCGCGCCTGCGATCCTGGCACTTGGCCTCTACCTCGCCTATCCGGTCTTCGCGACCATCTGGCTTTCGGTGACGGACCGCAGCCAGGGCGACGCCTTTGTCGGCTTGGCCAATTACCGCCAGATGGGCCTTGACCCAAAGTTCTGGGAAGCCCTGCGCAACAACATGCTGTGGCTGATCGTGGTCCCTGCGGCGTCCACCGGTTTCGGCCTGCTGGCGGCGCAACTGACCGACCGCATCCGCTGGGGCAGCTTTGCCAAATCCATCATTTTCATGCCAATGGCGATTTCCTTCGTCGGTGCCGCCGTGATCTTCAAGCTGGTCTACGATGCCCGCCCCGTGGGCACCAATCAGATCGGCATCCTGAACGCGATCTGGCTGCAATTCGACGGCGGGTTCTGGTCTATCGTGATCCTGCGGGTGCTGCCGGTCGTGATCCTGTTGTGCGTCGCGGCCCTGTCCGCCTGGCTGATCTGGCTTTTCGCCCGACCCGTGCTGGTCCCCGAACGGGGGCGTCCCGGCATCTTCGCCGCGATCGTGCGGATCATCGCCGCCCTGACCGCCGCTTTCGTCGTTCTGGCCTGTCTGCGCGGTGCCCTCGGGGCTGTCACGGGAACCTATCCCTACGGGACACCGCAGCAATGGCTGACGATCCCGTTCTGGAACAGCGTGTTCCTGATGATCGTGCTGATCTGGATTCAGACCGGCTTTGCGATGGTCATCCTGTCCGCCGCCCTGCGTGGCATCCCAGAGGAAACGATCGAGGCTGCAATCATCGACGGTGCCAATCCGTTACAGATCTTCTTTTCGATCAAGATGCCGCAGATCACCTCGACCATCGTCGTGGTCTGGACCACGATCACGATCGTCGTGCTGAAGGTCTTCGACATCGTTTACGCCATGACGAACGGTCAGTGGCAGACGCAGGTTTTGGCGAACTACATGTATGACAAGCTGTTCCGCGCGAACGACTGGGGCGTGGGATCGGCGGCTGCGATGGTAATCATGCTGCTTGTCACGCCGATCCTGGTCTGGAACGTCTATAACGCCCGCAAGGAGATGCGCTGATGGATGGCATGGCAGGCGGCAAGTCGTCCCTCAGCTGGGTGGTCAACATCTCGGTCGTGCTGCTGGTGGCACTATGGCTGTTCCCCACGGCTGGTCTGTTCATCTCGTCGTTCCGGACGGCAGACCAGATTTCGACCTCTGGCTGGTGGGCGTCGATGTTTCCGCAAGAGCAGAACCAGACCCTGCGCACCGCGCGTCCCGGCGACGACATCCCGCAGGTCAACGGTCTGTACCAGATCGACGGCAACCTCTTCGTGGCCGAGGGGCAGGCTGCGGACATCGACGCCGTAGAGGCCGAGATCAGCGCCTGGGGCACCGGATCGCTGAACATCGACGAATTCGCCCCCGGCGACACCGCGCCGCTGGGCGAAGGCGAAGAGATCACGGTGCAGGCGAACGGCGACTACGTCTGGACCAGTGTCGAACCGCAGTCGGGCCGGGGCCAGAGGGTGTTCACCACGGCCGTCACGCCACCGGAATTCACGCTCGACAACTATCGCAACGTCCTGTTCGACCCCAACAACCGCGAGGGCATGGGCAAGGCGTTCTTCAACACGCTGACAGTGACGATTCCGGCGACGATCATCCCGATCCTGATTGCCGCCTTCGCCGCCTATGCGTTGGCCTGGATGGATTTTCCCGGTCGCGCCTTGCTGATCGCGGCCGTCGTCGGCCTTCTGGTCGTGCCGCTGCAACTGGCCCTCATTCCACTGTTGAGACTTCACAACGAGATCGGGATCGGCAAGGGCTATCTCGGGGTCTGGCTGGCGCATACCGGCTTTGGCCTGCCACTCGCGATCTACCTGTTGCGCAACTACATGGTCGGCCTGCCGCGCGACATCATCGAGAATGCGCGGGTTGACGGGGCGACCGACTTCCAGATCTTCATCAAGATCATCCTGCCGCTGTCCTATCCGGCACTGGCGTCCTTCGCGATTTTCCAGTTCCTGTGGACCTGGAACGACCTTCTGGTGGCGTTGGTGTTCCTGATCGACAGTTCCGGCGACACGACCGTGATGACCAAGCAGATCGTCGAACTGCTGGGCACGCGCGGGGGCAACTGGGAAATCCTCGCCACGTCGGCCTTCGTGTCGATCGCCGTGCCGCTGCTAGTCTTCTTCTCTCTGCAACGCTTCCTCGTCCGCGGCCTGCTGGCCGGTTCCGTGAAATAAGGAGTCACCGATGGCCACGCTTAACCTGACGAACGTCGGCAAGACCTACGGCGGCACGGTCGACGTGCTCAAGGACATCAACCTCGACATCGCGACGGGCGAACTGATCGTCTTCGTCGGCCCTTCGGGCTGCGGCAAATCCACCCTGCTGCGCATGATCGCCGGTCTGGAAAAGATCACCGCGGGCGAACTGCAGATCGACGGACGGGTCGTGAACAACATTCCCCCCGCGCAACGGGGCATCGCGATGGTGTTTCAAAGCTACGCGCTCTATCCGCACATGACCGTGCGCGACAACATGACCTTCGCCCTGAAGCTCGCGAAGAAAAGCAAGTCCGAGATCGACGCCGCCGTGGCCAAGGCCGCGCGTATCCTGCAACTCGAACCCTACCTCGACCGTCTGCCAAAGGCGCTGTCGGGCGGGCAGCGTCAGCGGGTCGCCATCGGGCGATCCATCGTGCGCGACCCGAAGGTCTATCTTTTCGATGAACCGCTGTCGAACCTCGACGCGGCCCTGCGGGTCGCCACCCGGATCGAGATCGCGCAACTCAAGGAATCGATGCCGGATTCGACGATGATCTACGTGACCCACGACCAGGTCGAGGCCATGACGCTCGCCTCGCGGATCGTGGTGCTGGCGAACAAGGGCATCGCCCAGGTCGGCACGCCGCTGGAATTGTACGAGCGGCCCGAGAACGAATTCGTCGCGCAATTCATCGGGTCCCCGGCCATGAACCTGCTGGCAGGAGAGATCGTGGAGACCGGCCCGCAGACCACCGTGCGGCTGGTGGGCGGTGGCACGGCCATCGCCGCCGTGCCGACGCAGGCTGCCGACAAGGGACTGAAGGTCAATGTCGGCGTCCGGCCCGAAGACCTGATGGAAGTGCAGGATGGCGCGCCCTACATCTTTGAAGGCAAGGTCAACATCACCGAAGCGCTGGGTGAAGTGACGCTGCTGTATTTCGACCGCGTCGGCGACAACGATGCCGTCATCGGCAAGCTGTCGGGCATCCACGCCAACCTGCGCGGCACGTCGGTCCGCATGACGGCGCGGCCCGAAAAGGTCCAGATTTTCCACAACGGCCAATCGTTGCACTATCGGTGAGGTCCGCTCCGTTTCACCGCGATGAATCCGGCCTCCCCACCGCGCGCACCGCGTGCTAAGGCATCGTCATGACCAGCATCCTCGTTCTCAACGGCCCGAACCTGAACCTTCTCGGCAAACGCCAGCCAGAGATCTATGGCCACGCCACACTTGATGACGTGGCCGACCTTTGCCGCGCAGCGGCGGGCGACGTTTCGATCCGGATCGAGCAGTCCAACCACGAAGGGCAGTTGATCGACTGGATTCACGAGGCCCGCGGCACGACGGCAGGCATCGTCATCAACGCCGGTGCCTATACCCACACGTCCATCGCGATCTTCGATGCGCTGAACGCCTACGAGGGGCCGGTGATCGAGGTGCATATTTCCAACGTGCACAAGCGCGAAGGTTTCCGCCATCACTCCTATATCTCAGCCCGCGCCGACGGTGTGATCGTCGGACTGGGCATCCGGGGATATGCCGCAGCCGTGCGTCATATCCGCGACTTGACCGCCGAAGGCTGACCAGCCCCTTTTGCCGCGCGCCATTTCGCCCTAGGTCCGGTCTGACAGACGCGGAAAGGCAGGGCCATGACCCAACCCTATGACATCTTCATCATCGGCGGCGGCATCAACGGCTGCGGTATTGCCCGCGACGCTGCCGGACGTGGCCTGCGCGTTGGCCTGGCCGAGATGAACGACCTCGCCTCGGCGACTTCGTCAGCCTCGACCAAGTTGTTTCACGGCGGCCTGCGCTATCTCGAATATTTCGAGATCAACCTCGTCCGTCACGCCCTTGCCGAACGCGAGACCTTGCTGCGCGCCCTGCCGCACATCTCCTGGCCGATGCGTTTCGTGCTGCCCTATTCGCCCGACATGCGGTTCGAAGGCGACACGCCGACGTCCCGGATGATGACCGCCGTCATGCCGTGGATGCGAGGGCGTCGTCCGGCCTGGCTGATTAGGCTGGGCCTGTTCCTGTATGACCACATCGGCGGGAAAACGTCTCTGCCGGGCACTCGGACCATCGATCTGACGACGGGCCCCGAGGGCGCGCCGCTGGAGGATCGCTTTCGCAAGGCCTTCGAGTATTCCGACTGCTGGATCGAGGATTCGCGCCTTGTCGTCCTGTGTGCCCGCGACGCCGCCGCGCGCGGGGCCACGATCATGCCCCGCACCCGCGTCATGGCTGCGCACCGCACCGACGATCACTGGACGATCCACCTCGACACCGGCGAAACGGTCACGGCCCGCGCGCTGGTGAACGCGGGCGGCCCTTGGGCCGGAAAGATCATCCACGACACCGTTCACGTCGACAGCGCCGAAGGCGTCCGTCTCGTGCGGGGCAGCCATATCGTGACGAAGCGACTTTACGACCACGACAAATGCTATTTCTTTCAGGGCGAGGATGGCCGCATCATCTTTGCCATCCCCTATGAGGGCGACTTCACCCTGATCGGCACGACTGACGCCGACCATGACGATCCAAGCGCGCGACCGGTCTGCACGCCGGAAGAGGCACAATACCTTGTCGATTTCGCCAACCGCTATTTCAAGCGCGACATCACGACCGACGACATCGTCTGGACCTATTCCGGTGTGCGTCCGCTTTACGACGACGGGGCCCGCAGCGCCACGGCGGCGACGCGTGACTACGTGCTGAAGGTGGACGCCGACGGTGGCGCGCCGATCCTGAACATCTTCGGCGGCAAGATCACGACCTTCCGCCGTCTGGCAGGGGATTCCATCAAAAAGCTCGCGCCGCATTTCCCCGACCTGCCGGGGCCGTGGACCGCTGGCGTCGCGCTGCCCGGCGGTGATTTTCCGGTGGGTGACGTGTCGCGCCTGATCGACGATCTGGCACGCGCCTATCCGTTCCTGTCGCCGGCCTGGGCACGTCGCCTGATCCGGGCCTACGGGACGGAAGCGGCTGCCATGCTTGGACAGGCCGGCAGCGCCGCCGATCTGGGTCCGGACTTTGGCGCCACGCTGACGGCGCGCGAAGTGCGCTGGCTGATGGACCGCGAGTTTGCGCAAACGGCAGAGGATGTCGTCTGGCGGCGCAACAAGCTGGGTCTGCGTCTGACACAGGGCCAGATCGCGGCGCTGGACGGATGGATGAACGCCGAGGTGACCGGGCAGGGGACCGCCAAGCCAAACCCGGTTGCCGTTCCCGAATACACCAATGGGCCGTCGGTCTTTCCCGTCCCCGCCAAATAGGTCATCGTGACGGCAAGGGGCCAGCGCGCCCGATCTGCCGGAGGACCACATGACCCACATCCTTGCCATCGATCAGGGCACATCGTCGTCCCGCGCGATCATCTTCGACGCCGCCATGAGGCCCACCGCCACGGCGCAGGAGGAGTTTCCCCAGCACTTTCCGCAGTCCGGCTGGGTCGAACACGATCCGTCGGACCTGTGGACCACGACTGCCGCCACCTGCCGCGCCGCGATCGAAAAGGCGGGTCTGCGTGCGGACGACATCGCCGGCATCGGCATCACCAACCAGAGAGAGACGACGCTGGTCTGGGACCGCGCGACGGGTCAGCCGATCTACAACGCCATCGTCTGGCAGGACCGGCGCACCGCCGACATCTGCCGCGATCTGGCGGATCACGCCGACAGCGTGACCGCCCGCACCGGCCTGCTGCTCGACCCATATTTTTCCGGGACGAAGGTGAAGTGGATCCTCGACCATGTCGAAGGTGCCCGCGACCGCGCCGCGAAAGGAGACCTGGCCTTCGGCACCGTGGACACCTGGCTGATCTGGAAACTGACGGACGGGGCGTCGCATGTCACCGACGCGACGAATGCCTGCCGCACGATGCTTTACGACATCCACAAGGGGCGGTGGAGCCGGACGATCTGCGACCTGCTCGACATTCCGATGGCCATGCTGCCAGAGGTGAAGGACTGCGCTGCCGACTTCGGCACGACCCGGCCCGATCTGTTCGGCCGACCGATCCCGATCCTTGGCGTGGCGGGCGACCAGCAGGCGGCGACGCTGGGTCAGGCGTGCTTCAAGCCGGGGATGCTGAAATCGACCTACGGGACGGGCTGCTTTGCGCTGCTCAATACCGGCGACACGCCCGTCACCTCGACCTCTCGGCTGCTGACGACCATCGCTTATCAACTGGACGGCAAGCCGACCTATGCGCTGGAAGGGTCGATCTTCATCGCCGGGGCCGTTGTGCAATGGCTCCGCGACGGGCTCAAGATGATCCGGGAAGCGCAAGAGACGCAGCCGCTGGCCGAGTCATCCGACCCTGACCAGCCAGTGATCCTTGTCCCGGCCTTCACAGGGCTGGGCGCGCCCTACTGGAATGCGGATTGTCGCGGTGCGATCTTCGGGCTGTCGCGCAACTCCGGCCCAGCCGAACTGGCGCGGGCGGCGCTGGAATCCGTCGGCTACCAGACGCGCGACCTGCTGGACGCCATGCGCGCCGACTGGAAGGCCGAGGCGGGCGAGGCCAGTCTGCGCGTCGATGGCGGCATGAGCGCGTCGGACTATGCCATGCAGTTTCTGGCCGACATCATCGCGGCCCCGGTGGACCGCCCGCAGGTGCTGGAGACGACAGCGCTGGGGGCGGCATGGCTGGCCGGTCATCGTGCCGGCCTTTATCCCGATCAGGCCGGGTTCGCCGCGACTTGGGCGCTGGACCAGACGTTCAGCCCGCAGATGACCGACCAGACCCGCGCGACCAAGTATCACCAGTGGCAGCGGGCCGTGCAGGCGACCTTGACCTATGCGGGCGACTGACGCCGCAGGCGCGGTGCCCGGCTGACCCACATGCCCATCAGGATCAGCGCGACGCCCACCGCGCGCGCCACCGGCGAGCCGGGCGCGCCTGTGATCAGGTCCAGCACCACACCCGACACCATCTGCCCCGCGATGATCAGCAGCGCCGTCTGTGCGGCCCCCAGTCGCGTGACCAGCCAGCTGGACGCCGCGATGAACACGACGCCCCCGGTGCCGCCCAGCCAGGCCCACCACGGCACCTGCGCCACCTGCGCATCGCGCAGCCCGCCAAAGACCAGCGCCGCCAGAGTCAGCGCCACGGCTCCGACGATATGGTTCCAGAACGACGATTCGAGCGCCGAGGTATTCAGGCTCAGCCGCCCGTTGATCTGGCGGCTGAGGATGACCAGCACCCCGGCCAGAAAGGCGACAGCGACCGCGATCCCCATCAACCGCGCCCCAGAAAGATCAGGACCAGCGACCCCGCGACGATCAGCGCAAGTGCGGTCATGTCGCGTGCTGTCGGCATCCGTTGCTGCAAGCCGAACAGCCCCCGCGCATCCGCGATCAGACCGAAGACCATCTGCCCCGCCAACCCGATCGCCAGCGTCCCCGACAGGGCTAGGGCTGTGTTCAGCGCATAGGACGTCGCCATCACCGTCACCGCCCCCGACAGCCCGCCCGCATAGGCCCACAGCGGCGCGCGGACCTTGCGCGCGCGACCCGGTCGCAGGACGGCAAGTGCCACCAGCGCCGCGATGGTCCCGGTCGCATGGGGCACCCAGCTTGAAAACAGCAGCGATCCGTAATTTGCCAGCGTGCCGTTGAACAGGACCATCAGCGACAGCAAACCCCCGGCGCCGAATGCGGCGAGAAAGCTGAGCGGATGCGGGGCAGGGCGCGCTTGCAGGGGTTCGATCATGCGCGCAGATGTGCCGTCTTGGCGCGGCGGACACAAGCCCGACGTGATCTGCCGGGCGCGGTCGCTGCAGCGCGCGTCAGGCGACCTGTTGACACCGCCGCCGGCATGACCTAAGCGCGCCTTTCATTGGTGTTGGTGGGCCCCGCAAGGGGACTCCTGTCAGGGCAGGCGCCCAAAGGACAACGCCCTTCACGTCCCGCAACGGACACAACCGAAGGAGATCAGCCGTGACCAAACGCACGTCTGCCAAGTACAAGATCGACCGCCGCATGGGCGAAAACATCTGGGGCCGCCCGAAGTCCCCGGTCAACCGCCGCGAATACGGCCCCGGCCAGCACGGCCAGCGCCGCAAGGGCAAGGTTTCCGACTTCGGCCTGCAGCTGCGCGCCAAGCAAAAGCTGAAAGGCTACTACGGCGACCTGACCGAAAAGCAGTTCCGCCGCATCTATACCGAGGCCGAGCGCGTCAAGGGCGACACCGGCGAGAACCTGATCGGCTTGCTGGAGCGTCGTCTGGACGCTGTCGTCTACCGCGCCAAGTTCGTGCCGACCGTCTTTGCCGCCCGCCAGTTCGTGAACCACGGCCACGTCACCGTGAACGGCGTCCGCGTGAACATCCCGTCCTACCGCGTAAAGGAAGGTGACGTGATCGAGGTCCGCCAGAAGTCCAAGCAGATGGAACTGGTCATGGTTGCGGCCCAACTGCCGGAACGTGACGTGCCCGATTACATGGACGTCGATCACTCCAAGATGGTCGCGACCTTCGTGCGCACCCCGACGCTGGGCGACGTGCCCTACCCGGTCACGATGGAACCGAACCTGGTCGTCGAATTCTACGCCAAGAACTAAGCCGCAAGGCCTGACGTTCTTCGGGGGCCGCACCGCAGGGTGCGGCCCCTTTTCATGTCCGCGGAACAGCGGATCCGATCTGTCGCGAAACCGCAGTGGCCCGACTGCAGTGGTCCACCTGCCCTGCCTTGATCCCGTCATGTGGCAGAGGCTAGAGAGGTCGGACACCGAGGCACAGGGGGGCGACATGACACATCCGGTTTACGGGCGCATCGACGGGGCCGTGGTCATCATTGGCTTCGGGTCCATCGGCAAGGGGACGCTGCCGCTGATCGAGAGGCACTTCGAATACGACGCCAGCAGGCTGGTCGTCATCGACCCCGATCCCGGCACGCATACCTTTCTGGCGCAGCACGGCCACCGGCATTTGCAGGTGGCGCTGACGCCCGAGAATTACCGCACAGTGCTGACCGACCTGCTGGGGCAGGGTGGCTTTTGCGTGAACCTGTCGGTGGACGTGGACAGCCTCGACGTGATGACGCTGTGCCGCGAGCTGGGCGCGCTTTACATCGATACGGTCGTCGAGCCGTGGAAGGGCTTCTATTTCGAGACCGCCGAGAATGCGTCGCGCACGAACTACGCCCTGCGGCAGCGCGTGCGTGACCATGCGGCGGCGGACCCCGGCGGGCCGACGGCGGTGTCCTGTTGCGGGGCAAACCCCGGCATGGTGTCGTGGTTCGTGAAGGAAGGGTTGCTGACCCTGTCGCGCGATCTGGGCCGCGACGATGCGGTGCCGTCCGACCGCGCGGGCTGGGCCGCCTTGATGCAATCGCTTGGCGTCAAGGGCATCCACATCGCGGAGAGGGACACCCAGGCCCGCCGCCTGCCGCGCCCGCGCGGCACCTTCGTGAACACATGGTCGGTGGAGGGCTTCATCTCGGAGGGGTTCCAGCCGGCAGAGCTGGGTTGGGGCACGCACGAGACGTGGTTTCCCGACAACGCCTACCGCCATGCGACCGGCTGTCAGGCTGCGATCTGGATCGACCGGCCGGGGGCGATCACGCGGGTCCATACCTGGTGCCCGACGCCGGGGCCGCAGTTCGGTTACCTCGTCACCCACAACGAGGCGATCAGCATTTCGGACTACTATACTGTCGGCGATCCGGGCGCGCCGGACTACCGCCCGACCTGTCATTACGCCTATCACCCCTGCGACGACGCAGTGCTGTCCCTGCACGAGATGTTCGGGTCGGGCCGCCAGCAGACCGTGCATGACATCCTGCACGTGGACGACATCGTGGAAGGCATCGACGAGTTGGGCGTGCTGTTGTATGGCCACGACCGCAACGCCCTGTGGTATGGCTCCCGGTTGTCGAACGACGCCGCGCGTCGGCTGGCGCCGTTCCAGAATGCGACGGGGTTGCAGGTGACATCCGCCGTGCTGGCGGGGATGGTCTGGGCGCTGGAAAATCCGCGCGCCGGCATCGTCGAGACCGACGAGATGGACCACGTCCGGTGCCTGGAGGTGCAGCGCCCCTACCTGGACCCGGTCGAGGCGCATTACACGGACTGGACGCCGGTGACCGACCGCTGGGCGCAGTTTCCCGAGGATATCGACGAGACAGACCCTTGGCAGTTCCGCAACGTGCTGGCCACGTGACGCCGTCCGGCGCTGTTGGCCGCAGGCGGCCAAGGCGCCCCGCCCGCCGTCCCGTGCGCGTTGCGCGCGTCAGCTTGCCACTGGTCAGACCGGGCATCGACCGCTAGAACACGCCCCAAGCGCCCCGCATATGGATTCCCGACCGATGACGATCACGCCACGCCCCGGCATCATGCAGATCGACCTGTATCAGGGCGGAGCAAGCCATGTGGACGGTCAATCGAACGTGCTGAAGCTGTCGTCGAACGAGAACCCCTTCGGCCCGTCACCCAAGGCCAAGGACGCCTACCAGCGCGCGGTCCACGACCTGCACCGCTATCCCGTCACCGATCATGCCGCGCTGCGACAGGCGATCAGCGACGTCTGGCACGTCGATCCGGCGCGGGTGATCTGCGGCGTCGGTTCCGACGAGATCCTGCACCTGCTGGCGCAGGCCTATGCGGACGAAGGTGACGAGGTCATCTATACCGAGCACGGTTTCGCGATCTACCGCATCGTGGCGCTCGCCTCTGGTGCGACGCCCGTGGTGGTGCCAGAGCGCGAGCGGGTCATCGACGTGGATGCCATTCTGGCCGCCTGCACGGATCGCACGCGGCTGGTCTACATCGCCAATCCGGCCAACCCGACTGCCACGATGATCGGTCAGGCCGAGGTCGCGCGGCTGGCCGCGGACCTGCCCGAAAAGGCGATGCTGGTGCTGGACGGTGCCTATGCGGAATTCGCCGAAGCCTACGATGGTGGCCGGGCGCTGGTAGAGGCGCGCGACAATGTCTTCATGACGCGGACGTTTTCCAAGATCTACGGCCTTGGCGGTCTGCGGATCGGCTGGGGTTACGGCCCGCAGGCGGTGATTGACGTGCTGAACCGCATTCGCGGCCCGTTCAACCTGTCGGGTGGCGCGCTGGCCGCAGCAGAGGCCGCCATGCGCGACACCGACTATACCGAGAAATGCCGCATCGAGAACGCGCGCTGGCGCGACTGGCTGTCGACCTCGCTGGCGGAAATGGGTGTGCCGTCGGATACTTCGACCGCCAATTTCATCCTTGCGCGCTTCGCCTCGGAAGATGAGGCGCTGGCCTGCAACGCGCATCTGCTGAGCCAGGGCATCATCGTGCGGCACCCCCGAAGCTATGGATTTCCCCACTGCCTGCGCATCACCGTCGGCGACGAATCCGCCTGCCGCCGGGTCGTCCACGCCATCGGCCAGTTCAAGGGCGCGCGATGAGCGTGATCTACGACAAGGTCGCGCTGATCGGCCTGGGGCTGATCGCATCCTCGATGGCACTGGCGATGAAGCGGGGCGGCCTGACGGGGCAGATCACCGGCTATGCGCGCAGCCGGGAAACCCGCGACATAGCGCGCGAACTGGACCTGTGCGAGGTCTGCGAGACCGCGCAGGAGGCCGTCAGGGACGCCGATCTGGTGGTGCTTTGCGTGCCGGTCGGGGCAATGGAACAGGTGATGCAGGACATCGCGCCGGCGCTGAAGCCCGGTTGCACGGTGTCCGACGTGGGCTCGGTCAAGAAGGCGGTGATCGACGCGGTCGGTCCGCATGTCCCTGCTGGCGTGCATTTCGTTCCCGCGCACCCGTTGGCGGGCACGGAACATTCTGGCCCCCGCGCGGGCTTTGCCACGCTGTTCGATAACCGCTGGTGCATCATCGTGCCGACCGAAGGGTCGGACCGGGCAGCGGTCGAGACGCTGGAGGCCCTGTGGCGGGGCATGGGGGCCAACACGGACGAGATGGATGCAGAGCATCACGACCTTGTCCTGGCCGTCACCAGCCACACGCCCCACCTGATTGCATACACGATGGTCGGCGTGGCCGACGATCTGCGGCGCGTGACCGACAGCGAGGTCATCAAGTATTCCGCGGCAGGCTTTCGCGATTTCACGCGGATTGCCGCGTCCGATCCGACCATGTGGCGCGACGTGTTCCTGACCAACAAGGAGGCGACGCTGGAAATCCTCGGCCGCTTCACGGAAGAATTGTTCGCCCTGCAACGCGCGATTCGCACCGGCGACGGCGACCACCTGCACGCTTATTTCACGCGCACGCGGGCGATCCGGCGCGGCATCATCGACGCGGGTCAGGATACCGACGCGCCTGATTTCGGCCGCACGCCGGTGCACAAGACATGAGGGGTGCCGTGCTGATCCTTGGCCTGCTTCTGGCCACCCCCGTCGGGGCAGAGGCCCCCACTGCCAGCCTGCGCCCCCTGGCGCGTCCGCAGGCGGACGTGCCTGCCGCGCCGGTCGTGATGGCACCGTCGGCCGCGCTGACCTTTCCGCGCCCCGTGCTGCGCCGTGCGGTGCCGGGGCGTGTGTCGCTTGCGCCGCAGGCGGCCCCGGTGGCGGCATTTCGCGTCGCGACCAGCCCGTTTGCGCCACGCATGACGGACCGGCCCTATCTGCGGCCCGCGGCCTTGACCCAGCGCGTGACCGAGCAGGCGGCAGCCGTCGTGCGCGGTCAGGTGTGCGGCGATCCCGCGATCCAGGGCGAGGTCATTGCGGATATTGCCGGACCCGGCGGCTGCGGTGTGCTGGGTGCGGTGCGGGTGAAATCGGTGGCAGGCGTAAGCCTGTCGACGGAACCGACCATCGACTGCAACACCGCCAAGGCGCTGCGGCGCTGGGTCAGTGACGGAATCATCCCCGCCGTGGGAAATACAGGCGGTGGCGTGGCGGCGTTGCAGGTCGTCGGACACTATACCTGCCGCAGTCGGGTCGGCGGGTCGGCGACAAACAACAAGCTGTCGGAGCATGGGCGCGGTCGCGCCGTGGACATCGGCGGTATCCAGTTGAAGGACGGCCGCGCGCTGACCGTGCTGACCGACTGGGGCAGCGGCACCGCGGGCCAGCAGCTTAAGGCGATGTGGAAGGCGGCCTGCGGGCCGTTCGGCACCGTGCTGGGGCCGGCCGCCAATGCGGCGCACCGAGACCACTTTCACGTCGATACTGCGCGGTATCGCAGCGGAACCTACTGCCGGTAGCGCGTCGTCGGGCCGTTTTAGCGGTGTGAAACGCCGGACCCTCCGGGGGGAGTTTGCGGGCCAGATGAATGCGGACCGTAACGCATAGGGGAGCGTGCCGCTCCGTCTTTACCCTGACGGCGGCGCTGCCTATAACGCGGCCATGATGATGCGGGTCCTGATACGAATTATGTCCCCGGCGCGCTGAGCCCTTGGCGCCGCCGGGTCAAGGTGCTGCGACACCGCCCCTTCATCAGCCCATTTCAAAGCGAAGGACGCCCATCATGTGCGCCGACACACCCGATCAGACCGTCGACTACAAGGACACGCTGAACCTGCCGCGCACGGATTTCCCGATGCGCGCGGGTCTGCCGAAGCGGGAGCCGGAATGGCTGGCCCGCTGGGAGGAGATCGGCGTCTATGACACCCTGCGCGGGAAAGAGAACCGCGCGCCCTTCATCCTGCATGACGGCCCGCCCTATGCGAACGGGCATCTGCACATCGGTCACGCGCTGAACAAGACGATCAAGGACATGATCGTGCGGTCGCGCCAGATGATGGGCTTCGATGCGCGCTACGTCCCCGGCTGGGACTGCCACGGCCTGCCGATCGAATGGAAGATCGAGGAGCAGTACCGCGAGAAGGGGCTGAACAAGGACGACGTGCCGGTCAACGCCTTTCGCGCCGAATGTCGCAAGTTCGCCGCCGGCTGGGTCGACATCCAGCGCGCGGAGTTCAAGCGGATGGGGATCACCGGTAACTGGGCCGACCCCTATCTCACGATGGATTACCACGCCGAGGCGGTGATCGCCGCCGAATTTCAGACCTTCCTGATGAACGGCACGCTCTACCAGGGGTCCAAGCCCGTGATGTGGTCGCCAGTGGAAAAGACGGCGTTGGCCGAGGCGGAGGTCGAATACCACGACAAGGAAAGCCACACGGTCTGGGTGAAGTTCAAGGTGGTCGGCACCGGCGACACCACGCTGGACGGCGCGCAGGTGCTGATCTGGACGACGACGCCCTGGACGATGCCGTCGAACAAGGCAGTGGTCTGGGGGCCGGAGATCTCATACGGCCTTTACGAGGTCACGGGCCGACCCGAACAGTCCTGGGTCACCATCGGTGACCGCTACCTGATCGCGGACAAGCTGGCCGATGCGGTGATGCAGAAGGGGCGGCTGGAGCCTGGCATGTATCGCCGCCTGTGCGATGTGACGCCGGCGGACCTTGAAAAGATCAGCCTGTCGCACCCCCTTGCCAACGCCGACGGCAGCAACAGCGAATGGGACCAGCCCCGCGATTTCCGCGCCGCCGATTTCGTCACCGACGACGAAGGCACCGGTTTCGTGCATTGCGCGCCCTCTCACGGGATGGAGGAGTTCGAGCTGTACCGCGACCTTGGCATGCTGGAACAGGTCATCACCTACAACGTGACCGAGGACGGCACTTTTCGCGCGGACCTGCCGTTCTTTGGCGGCAAGGCGATCTTCCGCGACAAGCCCAAGAACAAGTCCTGGGAAGGCGACGCCAATACTGCCGTCATCGACAAGCTGATCGAGGTCGGCGGGTTGTTCGCACGTGGCAAGATCAAGCACAGCTATCCTCATTCCTGGCGGTCCAAGGCCCCCGTGATCTATCGCAACACGCCGCAGTGGTTCGCCGCCATCGACCGCGCCGTGGGTGACGGGCAGGACACCTACGGCAAGACCATCCGCGAACGGGCGCTGACCAGCATCGACGAGCTGGTGACTTGGACCCCGCAGCGCGGCCGCAACCGCCTGCATGCGATGATCTCTCAGCGCCCCGACTGGGTGTTGTCGCGCCAACGCGCCTGGGGCGTGCCGCTGACCTGCTTTACCCGCAAGGGCGCGCTGCCGACCGACCCCGATTTCCTGCTGCGCGACGACGCCGTGAACAGCCGCATCCGCGATGCGTTCGAGGCGGAGGGGGCGGACGCCTGGTATGAGGACGGAGCCAAGGCCCGCTTCCTCGGGTCCGACTACGACGCCGACGACTGGGAACAGGTCTTCGACATCCTCGACGTGTGGTTCGATTCTGGCTCGACTCACGCCTTCGTGCTGCGCGACAGGGCCGACGGCGCGCCCGACGGCATCGCCGACGTCTACATGGAAGGCACCGACCAGCATCGCGGCTGGTTCCATTCCTCGCTGTTGCAGGCCTGCGGCACGCTCGGCCGCGCGCCCTACAAGGCCGTCGTCACCCACGGCTTCACGCTGGACGAGAAGGGCATGAAGATGTCCAAATCGCTTGGCAACACCATCGTGCCCGAAACGATCATCAAGGAATACGGCGCGGATATCCTGCGCCTCTGGGTGGCGCAGGCGGATTACACCTCTGACCAGCGGATCGGGCCAGAGATCCTGAAAGGCACCGCCGACAGCTATCGCCGCTTGCGCAATACCATGCGATTCCTGCTGGGATCGCTGGCCGATGTGACCGAGGCGGATCGCGTGTCGCGCGACCAGATGCCGGAGCTTGAACAATGGGTGCTGCACCGGCTTGCGGAACTCGACGATGTCGTGCGCAAGGGCTATGCCGCCTACGATTTCCAGGGCGTGTTCCGCGCGATCTTCGACTTTGCCACGCTGGATCTGTCAGCCTTCTATTTCGACATCCGCAAGGACGCGCTGTATTGCGACGGCGACACCGCGCGCCGCCGCGCCGCGCGCACCGTGCTGGAACTGCTGTTCGACCGGCTGACCACCTGGCTCGCCCCGATCCTGTGCTTCACGATGGAGGAAGTCTGGCTGGAACGTCACCCCGGCCCGGCGTCCTCCGTCCACCTTCAGGACTTCCCCGTCACGCCGGCGGAATGGCTCGATCCGGCACTCTCCGCGAAATGGGCCACCGTGCGCCGTGTGCGCCGCGTCGTTACCGGCGCGCTGGAGGTCAAGCGCACCGAAAAGGTGATCGGCGCCTCGCTGGAAGCATTGCCGATGGTCCATGTGACCGAGGACGAGGCCGCCATCCTGCGGACCGTGGCCTTCGACGACCTTTGCATCACCTCTGGCATCGCGATCACGACCGACCCCGCCCCGGCAGAGGCGTTCCGGTTAGAGGACGTGCCAGACGTCGGCGTGGTCTTTGCGCGCGCGGAAGGTGAGAAGTGCCAGCGCTGCTGGAAGATCCTGCCCGATGTCGGCCACCACGACCACCCCGGCGTCTGCGCCCGCTGCGAAGCGGCGCTCGGCTGATCCTATGGGGCCGGAACCCCGTTCCGGCCCCACGCGAGCCACTGCTGCCAACGGTGGCAGCAGATAATGGGATTGCCCCGGCAGCGCCGACATCCGCCTGATGGCGTGGACCGGCGGGTCGAGATCATCGCGCGTTGAACGGGTCGGCGCGGTGGCCTCAGGCCGCCAAGCCCTTCTTGCCCAGCGACAGGTATTTCCGGCGGCGATCAAGGCGAACCTTCTCCCGCGGCGTCTTTGACAAGTCCGCCAGCGTGTGGATCAAGGCCTGCCCGACGGCCGCGACGGCGGCATCGGGGGCGCGGTGGGCACCGCCAAGCGGTTCCGCGATGATCATGTCGCAGACCCCCAGCTCCTTCAGGTTCTGGGCGGTCAGCCGCAGGGCGGCGGCGGCCTCCTGCGTCTTGGCGGCGTCCTTCCACAGGATCGACGCGCAGCCCTCGGGGCTGATCACGGAATAGATCGAATGTTCCAGCATCAGCACGCGGTTCGCGGTGGCGAACGCCACGGCACCGCCCGATCCACCTTCGCCGATCACGACGCTGACCAGCGGCACGTCCAGATCGAGGCAGGCTTCGGTCGCGCGCGCGATCGCTTCGGACTGGCCGCGCTCCTCGGCCCCCTTGCCGGGATAGGCGCCGGGGGTGTCGACCAGCGTGACGACCGGCAGGCCGAACCGGTTGGCCAATTGCATCAGCCGGATCGCCTTGCGGTAACCTTCGGGGCGGGCCATGCCGAAATTGTGGGCGATGCGCGACTTTGTGTCGTGGCCCTTTTCATGGCCGATCACGACCACCGGGCGACCGTCCAGACGGGCCAGCCCACCCATGACGGCATGGTCGTCGGCAAAGTTGCGGTCGCCCGCAAGGGGCGTGAAATCGGTGAACAGCGCCTCGATGTAGTCCTTGCAGTGCGGGCGTTCGGGGTGGCGCGCGACCTGACATTTGCGCCAAGGCGTCAGGTTCGCATAAAGCGATTTCAGCAGGTCGCGGCTTTTCTTGTCGAGGGCGGCGGCTTCCTTTTCGACGTCCATCTCGGCATTGTCGCGCGCCATCGCGCGCAGCTCTTCCGCCTTGCCTTCGATTTCGGCCAGCGGTTTTTCAAAGTCGAGATACTGGGTCATGGGAACGCCTGTTTTGCCTGACGCCGATATAGGCGGTGTCAGGCCCGATTTGCAATGGTTGCGGCGGTCGGGCCGGTGCGGGTGACGGGCGCGTCAGCCCGCGATCATCTCGGATTGTTTCACGATGACCTCGGCCTGCTTGATGCTGGCGATGTCCACAAGACGACCCTTGTAGACCGTGGCCCCCTCACCGCGCGCCTTGGCATCCTTCATCGCGGCAAGGATTTCGCGCGCCTCGGCGACAGCGGCGTCAGAGGGCGTGAAGACCTCGTTGGCCAGCGCGATCTGGCGCGGGTGGATCGCCCATTTGCCGACCATGCCCAGGGTCGCGCTGCGGCGGGCCTGCGCGCGGTAGCCTTCATCGTCGGAAAAATCGCCGAACGGACCATCGACGGGCAGGATGCCGTGGGTGCGACAGGCGGCGACGATGGCGGTCTGCGCCCAGTGCCAAGGGTCGCTGTAGTGCCGTGTGTCGCCCTGCAGCATGTAGTAATTGTCCTGCGTCCCGCCGATGCCCGTCGTCTGCATCCCCATGCTTGCGGCGTAATCGGCCGCTCCGAGGCTCATCGCCTGCAACCGGGGGCTGGCGGCCGCGATCTCGTTGACGTTCACAAGGCCGGCAGCGGATTCGATGATGACTTCGAACGCCACACGCTTTTTGCGGCCCTTTGCCGCTTCGATCGCCGTGACCAGCGCGTCGACGGCATAGACGTCGGCGGCGCAACCGACCTTGGGGATCATGATCTGGTCCAGGCGGTCGCCCGCCTGTTCCAGCAGGTCCACCACGTCACGATACCAGAACGGCGTGTCGAGGCTGTTGATGCGCACGCTCAAATGCTTTGTGTTCCAGTCGATGTCGTTGATCGCAGCAATGACATTGGAGCGGGCGGCATCCTTGTCGTTGGGGGACACCGAGTCTTCCAGGTCGAGGTTGATCACGTCGGCATCGGACGCCGCCATCTTGACAAAGAGCTTCGTATTCGATCCGGGACCGAAAAGCTGGCAGCGGTTCGGCCGGGCAGGCGGGGTCGGTTGCAAACGAAAGGACATCAGTGGGTATCTTTGTTACAGGAAAGGTTGCAGCGCAGATATTATATTGCGTCAAAAATCGCAACGGCCCTTGTGCAGCCGCAGCATGGCGACTTATTGGAATCGGGGTATCAGTATATCAAATGTTGACCGCGCGATCACACGGTGCCGTAGTCGCCTGCGCGTATGCCCCAGACAATCTTGTAGTCAGGAGAATTTTCCGTATGGTGACCCGCTGCGATGACGACCCAGACGCCGCCCGCCGTATCGTCGGATTCCTTGTAAAAGAACAAGGACACTGAATAGTCCTTGGCCGCCTTGTTCTTGTCTCCGGTACTATAGTGCATGACGTTGTGGCCGCCGTGCAGCCAGGTTGCCTTCGCTGTGAACCCGCCTGCCGGTTTCAGGCTCTTGATGTCGGTGCCCTTGGCTTTGCCCCGGTTTTGCGCCAGGTCCATCAGCAGGCCGTGCATTTTTGTGCCCTGGTTGGATTCACCCAAGACCGCATGACCCGCCCGTATCGTGCCGACGATCTTGAAAATGCCCATGTTTTCAATCTGGCCATTATTTAAAAGCTTGATGAGTGCCATAAGCCCCGTCCCCCCCCAATGCTTGACCTAGCGTTAACGATAAAATTGACCTGTATCAACTGGAGTCGATTGCCCGTTGCTTGAATCGTCAGCCGAGGCTGACCGCCGCGCCGCGCGGGGTCAGATGTCGGCGTCGGCGATGGCCTGGGCGAGGATCGGGACGGTCGTGGCATTGAGGCCGGCAATGTTCATCCGGCTGTCGCTGACCATGTAGATGCCGTGATCGGCGCGCAGGGCTCCGACCTTGTCCTCGGTCGTGCCGAGGCGGCTGAACATGCCGCGATGATCCGCAATGAAGTCAAAACGGTCATCGTTGGTGCGCTGTCGCAGCTCGTCCGCAAGCTGACGGCGCAGGGTCAGCATGGAACTACGGGTCTGTTCCAGCTCCGCTTCCCAATCCGCGCGCAGGGTGGGGTCGGTCAGGATCGTGGTCACGACGCGGGCACCGTGATCGGGCGGGAAGGAGTAGTTCTGCCGGTTCAGAAAGTTCAGGTTCGCCTGCGTCAGCGTCGCCTCTGCAGCGTCCGCGGCGATCCCCATCAGGATGCCGGTGCGTTCGCGGTAGATGCCGAAGTTCTTGGAACAGCTGGCGGCGATCATCAGGTTGGGAAAGGCCGCGGCGATGCGGCGGGTGGCCTGTGCGTCCTCTTCCAGACCGTCGCCGAAACCCTGATAGGCCACGTCCACCAGCGGCACGGCACCGCGATCCTGCAACGTGGCGATGATCCGGTCCCACTGGTCCAGCGTCGGGTTGGCTCCGGTCGGGTTGTGGCAGCAGCCATGCAACAGCACCACGTCGCCGGCCGCCGCGGTGCCAAGGTCCGCAATCAGGCCGTCGAAATCGACGCCGCGCGTGGCCTCGTCGAAGTAGCGGTATTCGCGCTTCGGCATCTTCAGGTAATTGACGATCGAGGCATGGTTCGGCCAGCTGGGGTTGCTGATCCAGACGGTGGCAGCGGGGGCGGCAAGCTTCACCATTTCCAGCGCCTGACGGATGGCACCCGTACCGCCCGGGGTCGCGATGGCGGCGATGCGGTCGCGCGGCAGGGTGTCAGCCAGAAGCAGGTCGATCATCGCGTCGGCAAAGGCGGGATCGCCGGCAAGGCCGACATAGGCCTTGGTCGTCTGATCGGCGACAAGGCGACGTTCCGCCTCCTTCACCGCGCGCATGACGGGGGTATTGCCCGAGGCGTCCTTGTAGACGCCGACGCCCAGGTCGATCTTGTCCGTGCGAGGGTCCGCCTTGTAGGTCTGCATCAGGGACAGGATCTTGTCGGCCGGTTGCGGCTTCAGCGTCTCGAACATCTTGGGAGCTTTCTTCAGGCCGCGGGGCCGGTTGCGAGGGGAAGGTCCGGGTACATGCCCCATTCGGACCATGATCCGTCATAGAGCGCATGGTCGGTCTTGCCGATCCGTTCCAGCGCGAGGTTGATGATCGCCGCCGTGACGCCGGACCCGCAGGTGGTGATGACTGGCTTGGTCAGGTCGGCACCGGCATCCGCGAGCACCTTTTGCAGGGCGGGCACCGATTTCATCGTGCCGTCGGCGTTCAGCAGGGTCGCGTAGTGGACATTGCGCGCGCCGGGGATGTGACCGCTGCGCAGACCCGCGCGGGGCTCTTTCTCGGTGCCGGAAAACCGGCCCGGCCCGCGCGCGTCAAGGATGGTGTGGTCGCCCAGTTTCGCTGCGCGGGCGACCTGTGTGACGTCGCGCACCATCTGGTTCTGCCGGCTGGTCGTCATGTGGCGGTCGCGGATGACGGGGGCCATGTCATCGGTCGGGCGGCCTTCGGCCAGCCATTTTGGCAGGCCACCGTCCAGCACGGCAACGTCACGCTTGCCCATCAGGCGGAACAGCCACCAGACGCGCGCGGCGGAAAACAGGCCGGTGCTGTCATAGACCACGACCTGATGGCCGTCGCCCACGCCCATCGCCCGCATCCGCGACATGAATTTTTCCGTGGCGGGGGCCATGTGCGGCAGCTCGGACCGGGCGTCGCTGATCTCGTCGATGTCAAAGAAGCGGGCACCGGGGATGTGGGCGGCGGCGTAATCCGCCTTTGCGTCGCGGCCCGCATCGGGCATGTGCCACGACGCATCCAGCAGGCGCAGATCAGGGTCGTTGAGGTGCGCGGCCAGCCAGTCGGTGCTGACCAGCGTTTGCGGATCGTCGGACAAGTCGGCCATGGCGCACCTCTGTTCTGGGTCGCAGACTGCGTAGCGCAGCGTCCGGCCCCGCGCAAGTTGTGCCGCCCTAGTCGTGCGTCTTGAGGATGCGCTGCTTCTGCCGGGCCCAGTCGCGTTTCGCGTCCGACGCCCGCTTGTCGTGGTTCTTCTTGCCCTTGGCGACCGCGATCTTCAGCTTTACCAGCCCGCGGTCGTTGAAATACATGACCAGCGGGACAAGGGTCATGCCCTCGCGCTTGGTTGCGTTCCACAGCCGCGCCATTTCACGCGATTTCACCAGCAGTTTGCGCTTGGCCCGCGCCTCGTGCCCGAACATGGCCTGCTCGTAGGGCGCGATATAGGCGTTGGTCAGCCACAACTCTCCATTGTCGACCGAGGCGTAGCTGTCCGCGATGTTCGACTGGCCAGTGCGCAGGGACTTGACCTCCGAACCGCGCAGCATGATCCCGACCTCCAGATCCTCCTGGATCTCGAAGTCATAGCGGGCGCGCCGGTTTTCTGCGACGACCTTGTAGTTCTTGTTGTCCGGTTTCTTGGCCATGTGCCCGATGTAGGCGAGGCGCTGCGTCTGCACAAGACGGCTGGCCGTGCCGGGCCGGGATGGTATGGTCACTGCGACCCATTGGCCGGAGACCCGATGCTGATCCAGATCGCCCTTGGCACCGTGCTCGTGCTGACCTCCATCCTGATCGCCGGCGTCAGCTATTGGGGGATGGAGGTGGTGCTGCGCCGCCTGCATCCCTGGCTGGCGCGGCGGCCGCATCCACCCAAACTGGTGCTGGTGCTCAGCCTGACGGCGGTCTGGGTGCTGGCGCAGATGACGCTGGGCGTGTGGATCTGGGCCCTGGCGCTGCGGGGGCTCGACATCTTCGGGACGATCGAAGAGGCGGTCTATTTCGCGCTTGTCGCCTTTACCACGCTGGGGTTCGGTGACGTGCTGCTGCCTTTGGAATGGCGGTTGCTGGCGGGGATGGCGGCGACGAACGGGTTGCTGAACATCGGGCTGACGACGGCGCTGATGCTGGACAGCCTGCGCAGCATCCGGGCGGGCCAGGTCGCGCCATGACCGTCGCCACGTTGTCGAATGCCACCGCACGGGCGGTCTTTCTGGATCGTCACGGATTGGGGGTCGGGTCGGCGGACACACCGATGGATGCGATAGCAGACCTCGGCTTCGTGCAGGTGGACAGCGTCAACACCTTTGCCCGTGCGCATGACCTAATCCTGTGGTCGCGGCACGGACGCTATCGGCCACAGGCGCTGCACCGGCTGCTGGCGCGGGATCGCGCGGTATTCGAGCACTGGACCCACGACGCAGCGGTCCTGCCGATGGCACTGTGGCCGCACTGGCGGCTGCGGTTCGCCCGGGATGCGGCGCGGCTTGAAAGCCGGTGGGAAATCGACCGCCCCGAGGGGTTCGGCGCACAGGTGGACACGGTGCTGCGGCAGATCGCGGATCACGGGGCTTGCACCTCTGGCGATGTCGGTGTGGACGAGGCGCGGGGCAAGGGCGGCTGGTGGGACTGGCACCCCAGCAAGACGGCGCTGGAATACCTGTGGCGCAGCGGGCAGGTGTCCGTCGTGCGCCGCGAAGGGTTCCGCAAGGTCTATGACCTGACCGAACGGGTGATCCCGCAGGACGTGCGCGGCGCGGCCTTCGATCCGGCAACAACCGTCGATGCCCTGTGCCACGCGGCGCTGGACCGGCTGGGCTTTGCCACCCCGTCCGAAATCGCGGCCTTCTGGGCCGTGGTGACGAAGCCCGAGGCGCGGGACTGGGCGCAGGCCGCACTGGCAGAGGATCACGCGATCCCGCTGGACGTCGTGGGCCACGACGGCAAGCTGCGGCGCTGCGTTGCCCGTCCGGAGGTGCCGGATCATGTGCCGACCCTGGAAGGGCGGGTCCGCATCCTGTCGCCCTTCGACCCGGCGCTGCGCGACCGGTCCCGCGCCGAATGGCTGTTCGGCTTCCGCTACCGGATCGAGATCTTCGTGCCGGCACCGCAGCGCACCTATGGCTACTACGTTTTTCCGGTCTGGGAAGGGGATCGCGCCATCGGGCGCATCGACATGGCGCGGCAAGGCGAGGTGCTGGCCGTCCGCGCCTTCTGGCCCGAGCCGGGCGTCAGGATGGGGGCAGGGCGGCTGTCGCGGTTGCAGGCGGAACTGACGCGTGCGGCGCGGTTCGGCGGATGTGCCGAAGTCGTCTTTGCCGCGGATTGGTTGCGGAACGGGGGATGACGCTGTTTGCGGGCCAGCCCGCAAAGGTGCCCCACCCCCCCGTCCCACCAAGGTCAGTTCAGCAGGCCCGCGTGCACCAACCCGGCGCGAATGCGCTCCTTGACGCCATCGGTCAGGCCGACCAGCGGCAGGCGCACCTCTTCGTTGCCAAGACCCAGCAGGGACATGCCGTATTTCGCGCCGACAAGCCCCGGTTCGAGGAAGATCGCCTCGTGCAGGGGCATCAGGCGATCCGTGATCTCCAGCGCCGTGGCAAAGTCGCCGGACAGCGTTGCCGCCTGCATCTGTGCGCAGAGCGCCGGTGCCACGTTCGCCGTGACCGAGATGCAGCCGACGCCGCCGTGGGCGTTGAACCCCAGCGCCGTCGCATCCTCGCCCGACATCTGGACGAAGTCGGGACCGCAGGCATGGCGTTGCTTTGGCACGCGCGACAGATCGCCGGTCGCGTCCTTTACGCCCACGATCATCGGATGCTTCGCCAATGCAGCCATTGTTGCGACGGACATGTCGACGACGGACCGGCCCGGAATGTTGTAGATCACGATCGGCAAGCCGCAGTCGGCGGCAGCGGTGAAATGCGCCGCCAGCCCGGCTTGCGTCGGCTTGTTGTAATAGGGTGTCACGACCAACGCGGCATCGGCACCGGCGGCCTTGGCGGCGTTTACCAGTCGCACGGTCTCGACCGTGTTGTTCGACCCGGCACCGGCGATCACCGGCACGCGCCCGGCCGCGTGGTCGACCACCGTCTTCACCACCAGATCGTGTTCCGAATGGCTTAGCGTCGGGCTTTCGCCTGTCGTGCCGACGGGCACCAACCCATGCGTGCCCTGTTCCACGTGCCAGTCCACCAGCCGTTTCAGCCCGTCCAGATCGACCTCTCCGTTGGAAAAGGGCGTGACGAGGGCGACGTAGGAGCCTTTGAACATGGACGTGGGACCTTGTGGTTTGCGGGCCGCCCCGGCGGGGTCGGCGTTACGTCGCGGACCCTAGTGACGTTTGCACCAAATGCCAAGATTGTGCGTTGCAACGCATAGGCTGGCGGATAGGGTGGACTGGCCATTTCCCGGACCCTGGACCTGTCGATGCTCTTTCCCACCATGCGCCGCCTCGTCGCCGCTTGCCTTTTCGTCCTGCCACTGCCTGTCACAGGGCAGGTCAGCGGCAATGACGTGGTCGCCGTGGAGGCCGCGATGAAGCGGGACTTTCTGAACGCCTACCTGAGGGTCGGTCCAGAGGATGACGCGATCCGCACTCTGGTGACTTGGCAACGGTTGCGGTTCGGCGATGCGGTGTTCGACGATTACATCGCATTCGAAGCGACACATGGCGACTGGCCCGGTCAGGATACCCTGCGCCGCGCGGGCGAAGGCGTGATCCCTGCCGGTTTCGATCCGCAGGCGGTCATCGACTGGTTCGGCAAGACCGCACCGCTGACCGGCCAAGGGGCTGTGCGGCTGGCGCAGGCGTTCATCGCCAACGGAGAGCCGGCGCGTGCACGCGATGCCGTGCGCCGCGCCTGGATCGACCTGCCCCTGACGGACGGCGAGCAGGCCGCCTTGGCGAACGGGTTTGGCCCTGACCTTGCCGACCTGCACGCCGCCCGCGCCGATGCCCTGCTGTGGCGTTGGCAAACGCCAGAGGCGGAACGGATGCTGCCGCTGCTGTCGGCGGACGAGGCGGCGTTGGTGAAGGCGCGGATCGCCTACATCCGCAATGCGGGCAACCCGGATGCGGCCGTCGCGGCCGTGCCGGCGGCGCTGCGCGACACGCCGGGGCTGCTTTACGACCGGTTCAACTGGCTGGCAGACAAGGGGCGGCAAACCGATGCCATCGCCATCCTCTCGGCGCAATCGACCAGCGCCGCGGCGCTGGGCGTGCCATGGCGCTGGGCCAGCTGGCGGCGCATCCTGTCGCGCTGGCAGATGCGGGACGGAAACTATCAGGCGGCCTATGATCTGGCCGCCAATCATTACCTGACCGCCGCCGACAACGCGGCGTCCTACGCGGACCTCGAATGGTTGGCAGGCTATCTGCAACTGCGGTTCCTGAACGATCCGGCCCGCGCGCTGGTGCATTTCGACAATGCCGCAGCCGAGGTCGACAGCCCGATCTCGCTGGGGCGGACCGGGTACTGGCAGGGCCGCGCGCTTGAGGCGCTGGGCCGCACCGACGACGCCCGTGCTGCTTATGCCCGCGGAGCCGAACATCAGACCAGCTTCTACGGTCTGCTCGCGGCGGAAAAGCTGGGCGTGCCGCTTGACCCTTTCCTGACGGGCCGCAGCGATCCGCGCGACTGGCAGACGGCTGACGTGATGCAGGACGATCTGGTGCGCGCGGGCATGGCCCTATTGGCCGCCGGCGAACGCGGCAAGGCAGTGTTTTTCTTTGCCGAACTGGGCAAGCGGCTGGACGCTGACGACCTGTCGCGATTGGGGGCCGCTCTCGAGGCGCAGGGCGAAACCTATTTCGAGGTCCTGCTGGGCAAGTCCGCAGCCGCGCGGGGCCTGATCGTGCCGTCGATCTATTTTCCGATGCACGACCTGGCGCAGATGGACCTGCCGGTGCCGGCGGCGCTGGCCATGTCGATCGCGCGGCGCGAATCCGAATTCAACGAAACCGTCGGCAGTCCTGTCGGCGCGCTGGGCCTGATGCAGCTGATGCCCGGCACCGCCGGCGACGTCGCGCGCAGCCTCGATCTGCCTTACGAGAAGAACCGGCTGACGGCGGATTGGGCCTACAACGCGACGCTGGGCAGTCGCTATCTGGCCGATCTGACCGAACGCTTCGGCGACAGCCCGGTACAGATCGCCGCCGGCTACAACGCGGGTCCGGGGCGGCCGCGCGACTGGATGGCTGCACGCGGCGACCCCCGCGCGGGTGAGGTCGATGTCATCGACTGGATCGAGATGATCCCGTTCCGCGAAACACGCAACTATGTCCAGCGCGTCACGGAATCGATCCCGATCTACGAGGCCCGCCTGACTGGCGAGACCGGCCCTGTCCGTTTTCTCGATCTGTTGACGGGGGCCGGATCGGTGGTCCGCCCGGTCGCACGGGCCGATGGCACGCTCGAGGTGCCGGCACCTGTCACCGGCGCAGGCAGCACGCAAGACCCGGGGGCGACGACCGACCTGCCTCGCCCCGTCGCGCGGCCTGTCACTGATGCCTCGACCGCGGCCACGACCACGGCGGACGGTTCCGAACCGGCCAGCGGCCTTTTCATGTCCACACTCACGACAGCCAACGTCCCGGCACCGCGTCCCGTGGCGCGCCCGACGCGCGGCGACACGGCAACGACGAGCGGCGCGTCAGCGGTTACCGCAGCGATGGCCCCAGCAGAGACTGCCCCGGCCGAGATGGCCGCGCCGCAAGTCGAAGTGTCGGCATCGCAGGCAATCGACGCTGGGGCGGGCCCCGATCTGACCCTGCGCCCCGTCCTGCGTCCCCGTCGCTAGACGCTAAACGCGCAGGCAGCGACGGCGGTCAGACCGCGCCTTGACTGCGGATCATCGTGGTGGCGCATCGGATCGACCAGTGCAGGCCGTCCGGATTGTAGTCCAGCGTCACCTCGGCCTCCAGCGCGCTGCGGGTCATGCTTTGCAGGACGGTGCTGCCAAAGCCGCGGCGTTGCGGCGGCACGACAGCGGGTCCGCCACTTTCGGTCCAGGACAGGGTGAACACGTCGTCCGTGACGTCCCATGCGATCCCGAGCCGCCCCTGCGGCACCGACAGCGCCCCATATTTGGCCGCGTTCGTCGCCAACTCATGCAGTGCCAGACCAATCGGCTGAATGGCGTCAAAGCTGAGCTCCAAGTCCGGCCCCGCGAACTGGACCGCCCCGTTGCGTTCCCCGGTGAAGGGTCGCAGTTGCTGCCGCACCAGCGCGCCAAGCACCACGCCTTCGCCATCCCGCGACATCAGCAGATCATGGTTGTCCGACAAGGCCCGCAGACGCCTGTCGAACCGATCGAGGAAGTCGTCAGGCGATCCCATCCGCGCGGTCATGCGGGCGATACTTTGCACCACGGTCAGCAGGTTCTTCTGCCGATGGTTCATTTCCTTCATCAGATCCTGCACGCGGCGTTCGGCCAGCTTGTGCGGCGTCATGTCCATGATCGCCACCAGACCGCGCACCGGCCTGCGGTTCGCCACGCCCGGCCCTGCATCAAAGGCGACCTGCTTGCGGGCGCTGACCCAACGCGGCGTACCGTCGCTGGTCCTGATCCGGTGGACCAGGTCGATGAAATCCGGCGCGTCGGTGTCCAGCATCTGTTGCATCCGCGCCTCGACATCGGGCCTGTCTTCGGGGTGGATCTGCGCGTGAAGGTTCTGCCGGGGCAGGGCGACATGCGCGGGCAGGTCGAAGAGTTCGGCCGCGCGGTCGTCCAGCGTGATCGTATCGGTGCGGTAATCCACGCTGCCCAGCCCCAACCCGGCCACCCGGACACCCAGGGGCAGCAGGTCATCCGGGTCCGCCACGAAGGGGATTGACCGGACCGACCGGTTGGCAGCACCGGCTTTGACCCGCGGAAGTGAGTGTTGCAAATCTTCGGGCATTTCCAGCATGTTTTGTTTGTTCATGGTCCCAGATAAGCAGGGCCAGCAGACGCGTTCAATAAACTGGTTTAAACGGATCGGCGTTTTCTGCGGATGATCTCTCGACCCTGTCACGGGCAATTTCAGGCCCGCACCGCCTCTTTCCGGCGGCTGCGCAGCAGGGTGAATACGCCCGCCGCCACGACGATCGCAGCCCCGACGGCCACATGGGTCTGCAGGACCTCGCCGAAGACCAGCAGCCCGATCAGGCTGGCAAAGACAAGCTGAAGATAGGCGAAGGGTTGCACGGCGCTCGCCTCGGCCACTTCGTAGCAGCGGATCAGCAACCAGTGGCCAGTGACGCCCGTCACGCACAGCGTCGCCATCCAGCCCCAGTCCGCCAGCGTCATGGGTTCCCAGAACCAGACGCCGATGCAGGTCATGGCGACCGCTCCGCTGACACCGGTCCAGAAGAAACTGGTGGCCGTCGTATCCGCGCGCGCGACGTGGCGCGTCAGCAGGCCATAAAGCGCGAACATGCAGGCCGCCGCCAGCGGCAGCACGGCGGCGGGCGCAAAGACCGTCAGACCCGGTTGCAGGATCACCAGCACGCCGACGAAACCAATCCCGATCGCGACCCAGCGCCGCCAGCCGACGCCCTCGTCCAGCACCGGGCCGGACAAGGCGGCGACCAGCAAGGGATAACAGGCAAAGATCGCGTGGCTTTCCACCAGCCCCAGCGCCACGAAACCCGCCACCATGATACAGATTTCGCCAGCCAGCAGCAGACCGCGGAACGCCTGCACGACGGGCTGCGTGGTGGCGGCGGCGCGGCGGATCGACCCGGCCCTGGCCTGTGCGATGGCGATGACGAAGGCGGCAAAGAACCAGTAGCGGATCATCACGATCATCAGCACGTTGTATTCGCCCGCCAGATGCCGCGACAGCCCGTCCTGCACCGCAAAGACGATGGTAGTCGCGATCATCAGCCCGATGCCAAGCCGCGTGTTCGAGGTTTGCATCAGGCGGCCTTTCGGGCGATGGTCATGTGACGCTTGGCACCAAAGCCAGGCACGCGGGACACGGCAAAGCCCGCCTCGGCCAGCGACTGGCGCACATGCCCCGCCGCCGAATAGGTCGCCGCCGTGCCGTCCGCCGCGGTATGCGCGCCAACGGACGCGATGATCTGCGGCGTCCACAGACCGGGGTTCCTGGCGGGGGAAAAGCCGTCGAGGAACCAGGCATCCGCCACGCCGTCCCACCTTGGCAACGTCTGTCCCGCGTCCCCTGCCACGATCGCCAGGTCGAAATCAGGGCCGGTCAGATCGCCCACTTGGGTCAGCAACGCGGTCGGCAGATCGCTGGCAAAGGGGGCCAGCGCACGGGACAGCGCAGCCGGTCCCAGCGGATAGGCCTCGAAACTGGTGAACCGGAGCCGCCCGGCGACACCCGCGTCGCGAAAGGCCTGCAAGGTGGTCAGAAAGTTCAGCCCCGTGCCGAAACCCAGCTCTGCCACGTGAAACCCGTCGCGAAGCCGGTCCGGCAGGCCATTGCCTGCCAGAAAGACGTGCCGGGTTTCGGCCAGCCCGCCCTGCAGCGAATAGAACGGATCGTCGAAGCGCAGGGACACCGGCACGGCCCCGTGGTCCGTCTCGCGCCAGTCAAGCGGGTGATCTGGCAAAGGGGTGGTCTGGCCGGTCATCGCTTTCTGCCTTAAGGGGTGATCCGACTTGTGGAACGCGGGGCGGGCAATGGCAACGGCGGATGTGACGGTGATGGGGGCCGGTGTGATCGGCCTCTCGGTCGCCTGGACCTGCCTGCAACGGGGCGCGCGGGTGCAGGTCATCGACCCGCAAGGTGTCGCGTCCGGTGCCTCTGGCGGTCTGGTCGGTGCCTTGGCCCCGCATGTGCCGGACCAGTGGAACGCCAAGAAGGCGTTTCAGCGCGACAGCCTGCTGATGTCACAGGCCTTCTGGGACGAGGTCGAAACGGCTTCTGGTCAGCCCACCGGCTACGGGCGCACGGGCCGCCTGCAACCGCTGGCCGATGACGCCGCCGTCGCGCTGGCCCGGTCCCGCGCGGCAGGGGCCGCGACCCTATGGCAGGGCAGGGCCGACTGGTCGGTGATCCCCGCGACAGGTGCAGCGTGGGAACCGCAAAGCACCACCGGCTTGCTGATCCACGACACGCTATCGGCCCTGATCCACCCGCGCCAGGCCACCCTTGCACTGGCGGCGGCCGTCGTGGCGCAGGGCGGGGTCATCCTGGCCGAGGGCACGCCGCAAGGCCGCGTCGTCTGGGCAACGGGGGCCGCCGGACTGGCCGAGATGACGGCAACCCATACCCGGCTTGTCGGGGCGGGGGTGAAGGGGCAGGCAGCCCTGATGGCCCATGATGCCCGCGGGCTGCCGCAGCTTTTCATCGACGGCCTGCATGTGGTCCCGCACCATGACGGCACGACCGCCCTAGGCTCCACGACAGAGCGCGACTTTGCCGAGGCCACGACGACGGACGGCCAGCTTGATGCGCTGATCGCACGTGCCCGCGCGGCAGTCCCCGTCCTGCGGGACGCTGCCGTCATCGCCCGCTGGGCCGGGCTGCGCCCGCGCAGCCGCAGCCGCGCACCGATGCTGGGCGCGCATCCGTTCCGCCCCGGTGCCTACGTCGCCAACGGCGGCTTCAAGATCGGCTTCGGGATGGCCCCGCACATGGCCCGGACCCTTGCCGATCTCATCCTGGAAGACCGCGATACCATCCCGGACGATTTCCGGCCCGAAGCCTCCCTTTAGCTTCTTCTGGTCGGAAATCCCGGGGGACAGCGCCCTGCGCGCCGGGGGCTGGCCCCCGACACTGCGACGCAGACCCTTCAGCCCGCCTCGCCGATCATGCACTGTCGCCCGTCTGCCGCACGGACCCAGACGACACCGTCGCGCCAGCACAGTGCTGCAATTTCGTGATGCATCAAGGGGGCAGTCGCCCGGTAGCTGAAGCTGCGCAGCGTGCCCAGCTGCCGTTCCGCAAGGCCCATCAGCAGATGCGCCAGCAGCGGCCCGTGCACGACCAGCCCGTCATAGCCTTCGACCGCGCGGGCATAGGCCTCGTCATAGTGGATGCGGTGGCCGTTGAAGGTCAGCGCCGAATAACGGAACAGCAGCGTCGTGTCCGGGACCAGCGGTTCGGAAACACGCTCGTCCGTGGGGGCTGCCGGGGGTGCCGGGCGGTCGGTGCCGTCGGGGCGATACACAAGGTCCTGCCATTCGGTCAGCACCAGCGCCTGCCGTTGCCGGATGTCGTGGCGGACCCGCACGAAGGCCAGCGGACCGCTGCGCCCGTCCTTGCGGGTGATCCCCTCAATCCGGCTGACGCGTTCGGCGCGGACCCCGGCCAGCAGCGGCGCATGGAACACCAGTTTGCCCGCCGCCCACATCCGGCGCGGCAGACCGAGGTCGGGAATGAAACCGCCCCCCGTCGCCGGATGCCCGTCGCGGCCCAGACGGTCCGGCGGCTGTGCGTCCCAGAAATAGATGTGATGCGCAAAGGGCGGCAGCGGGTCGCCGCTCTCCATGCGACGCGGATCGCCAAGGGTCGCCAGCAGCGCCTGGGCGCGGGCGGGGTCCATCGGGTCGACCCGGGTTTGCGTGCGGTCGTCGGCTGTGGTCATCTGCCCAGTGTGACCGCAAACGCAAGGACGCGCAAATGCCCAGACTGACGACGATCGACCATCTGGTGCTGACCGTGGCCGACATCGCGGCGACAGTCGCATTCTACGAAGATGTCCTTGGCATGACGGCACAGACCTTCACCCCATCGGACGGGTCCACGCGTTCCGCGCTGACCTTCGGTGCACAAAAGATCAACCTGCATCCCGCAGACCGGCCTTTCGATCCCAAGGCCCTGCACCCGACCCCTGGCAGCGCCGATTTGTGCTTTCTGACCGACGCCGACCTGTCCGACTGGCAGGCGCATTTCACGACCCTCAACGTCCCGGTGATCGAGGGGCCGGTCCGCCGCACGGGGGCCAGAGGGCTGATCCTGTCGCTGTACATCCGCGACCCGGACGGCAACCTGATCGAGGTCGCGACCCGCATCTGACCCACCGACCCCGCTTGCCCATCCGTCGCTGCCGCGACATGGTGCGACGGGACCACGAAAGGGACGGTTTGATGCGACACGGCGGCAGGATTCTCAGCGATCAACTGGTGAAACTCGGCGTGCGGCGGGTGTTCTCCGTGCCGGGCGAAAGCTTTCTGGCCGCCCTCGACGGGCTTTACGACAGCGACATCCAGAACGTCGTCTGCCGTCAGGAAGGTGGTGCCGCCATGATGGCCGAGGCGCATGCCAAGCTGACGGGGCTGCCAGGCGTCTGCTTCGTGACGCGCGGTCCGGGGGCCACGAACGCCAGTGCAGGCGTGCATGTGGCGCGACAGGACAGCACGCCGCTTGTGGTCTTCGTCGGCCAGATCGACAGCGGTCACACCGACCGCGAGACCTTTCAGGAGGTCGACTACAAGGCGATGTTCGGCAGCCTCGCCAAGGGCGTGTTCCAGTGCAATGACACCGCGCGGCTGCCCGAATACATCGCCCGCGCCTTTCGGCTTGCCCTCTCGGGCCGGCCCGGCCCCGTCGTGCTGGCGCTGCCGGAAAACATGCTCAGCGCCAAGGCCGATGTGCCGGATTTCACCGGCACATGGCGCACGCCTGCGGCACCCGCACCCTACCTCTGGGATCACCTCTTGATGCGGCTGGCCGAAGCGAAGGCCCCGCTGATGGTCGTCGGCGGGCCGCACTGGTCGCCGCAGGCCGCCGCGGCGCTGGCGGATTTCGCGACTTCGGCCCGGATTCCCGTCGCGACGGCGTTCCGCCGGCAGGACTACATGGACAACCGTCACGCCTGCTTTGCCGGGGATCTGAACGTCGGCGTGAACCCGCGTTTGGCACAACGGGTGCGCGATGCCGACTGTCTGCTGCTGGTCGGCACGCGGTTCGGCGACATCGAAACGCAGGGCTATACCCTCGTCGACCCCGTGGGTCCGGGCAAGGCGATCCTGCATGTCCACGCCGACGCGGACGAGATCGGTCGCGTCTATGGCCCGACCCTTGGCGTCGTCTGCCCCGGCGACGTGGCAATGCTTTCCCTGCGCGACGCGCTGTCGCGGCAGGACGGATGGACTGGCTGGGCGGAGGCCGTGGCGCCGGCGCGCGCCGACTATGACCACTGGCAAACCCCGGTGGAAAGCCCCGGTGACGTGAAGCAGGAGCAGGTGATCCGCTGGCTGTCGGACAATCTGCCGGTTGACGCGATCCTGACCAATGGGGCCGGCAATTACGCCGCCTGGCTGCACCGCTATTTCACATGGAAGCAGCACGGCACGCAGCTTGCGCCTACGTCGGGGTCGATGGGCTACGGCTTTCCGGCAGCCATCGCCGCGTCATTGGAGCATCCCGACCGCACGGTCGTCTGCCTTGCCGGCGACGGCTGTTTCCAGATGACCTGCAACGAGTTGTCGACCGCCGTGCAGCACGGTGCGGCACCCATCGTCGTCGTGATGAATAACGGGCGTTACGGCACGATCCGCATGCACCAGGAACGCGCCTATCCGGGCCGCGTGTCCGGCACCGTGCTGGCCAACCCGGATTTCGCGGCGCTGGCGTGCGCCTATGGCGGCTTCGGCGCGGTCGTGACCCGGCAGGACCAGTTTGCGGACGTCTTCGCGCAGGCGAGCGGGGCAGGCACCGTCGCCGTGATCGAGGTGCGGCTGGACGCCCGTGTCCTGTCGCCGGGTGCATCGCTGGCATAGTGGGCGATTTGTCCCGAACATCAAAGCAGCCGGGGCTCTGCCCCGGACCCCGGGATATTTTCGACCAGAAGAAGGTCAGACCCTTTGCCAGCAGGTCGCCGTATTCGCCTGCCAGTCGGTGCGGTGCAAAAGGGGGGTGTCGTCGTCGGAGGCGGGTAGGCCGAGGCACAGGTAGGCGGTGAAATCCCAGTCCTTTTGTGCGTTCAAGGTCGCGTGCAGCAGGTCGGGATCAAGGATCGACACCCAACCGACCCCGATGTTGTCCGCCCGCGCCGCAAGCCACAGGCCGTGGATCGCGCAGACGGTCGAAAACGCCAATGTCTGCGGCATGGTCTGGCGGCCAAGGCCATGCCCTTCGCCCGGATCGCGCGCGGTGAAGATCGCCAGATGCACCGGAGCCTCACGAAGCCCCGCCAGCTTTAGCCGGTCGTAGGCGGCGCGGCGGTCGTCGGCATAGTGCGCGGCGGCCTCGGCATTGGCTTCCTCGAAATTCGCGACGACGGCGGCCCGCAGGGTGGGCGAGGCGACCTGCATCACGCGCCAGGGCCGGGCATTGCCGACGGACGGGGCCATGTCCATTGCATCCCGCAACCGGTCCAGCCGGTCCTGCGGAATCGGGTCGGGGCGAAAGTGCCGCACGTCGCGCCGCCAGCGCAGCAGGTTGTCCAACGCGTCGCGGTGGGTGGCGGTCATGCGCATCGGGTCGGACCTTCAGGCACCGTGGGAGGATGCGGTGCGGGTCACCGTGCCGTCAGGCAGCGTGGACGAGACAGAGCCGGGCGGCAGCGTTTCGATGAAGGTGCCGAATAGCGCCAGGCCGCCAGTGTCCGACAGCAGGTCAGCCGAATAGGGTCGGTAGCTGCCATCGCCCACCTCGCGCCGGGCCGTGCCCACCCGGATCAGCACGTCAGAATTCCACGCCGATCTGCGCCTTGATGCCGGACCGGAAAGGATGCTTGACCAGTTCCATTTCGGTCACCAGATCGGCAATCTCGATCAGGTCGTCGTGGGCGTTGCGCCCCGTCAGGACGACGTGGGTCATGGGCGGCTTCTCGTCCCGCAGAAAGGCCACGACCTCTGCGATGTCGACATAGTCGTAACGGATCGCGATGTTGATTTCGTCCAACAGGACCATGGTATTGGTCTCGTCGCGGATCAGCTCCTTGGCCTTGGCCCAGGCGGCCTGCGCCATTTCCGTATCGCGGGATTTGTCCTGCGTTTCCCAGGTAAAGCCTTCGCCCATCGTGTGAAAGGCGCAGATGTCGGTGAATTTCGCCAGGATCAGGTCGCGTTCGCCGGTGCTCATCCCGCCTTTGATGAACTGCACCACGGCGCATTTCATGTCGTGGGCGATGCAGCGAAAGATCATGCCGAAGGCGGCGGAGGACTTGCCCTTGCCCTTGCCGGTATGGACGATCACCAGCCCCTTCTTGTCGGTCTTGGTCGCCATGATCTTGTCGCGTGCGGCCTTCTTCTTGGCCATCTTCATCGCGTGGCGGTCGGGGTCGTCGGTCATGGCATGTCTTTCGTTGCGGGAAGGGGGTGCATCCAGCCAATCGCCTCTACTGCAAAGTCGTGACCTTCGGGCGTCACGGCGTCGGGTTCGTCCAGCAGGGCGGCATAGATGTGCGTTTCATGCGGCTTGTCCGCATAGGCGTAGGATACGGGGCTGCCGCAGGTCGGACAGAACTGCCGCGTCACCCCGGGCGAGGACGCAAAGATCGCGGGCGTTCCGGTCCAGCGCAATTGCCCGTTCGGCACACTGACGAAGGTCGTCATGGGCGAGGCGGTGGCCCGGCGGCAGCTTTCGCAGTGGCAATGCAAGACCCAGTTGAACGGCCGCGTGGCTGCAAAGAGGATTGCACCGCACAGGCAGTGGCCGGTCAATGTGGGTGTGTCGGTCGTGGAGTCCATGCGGAATTAGTAGGCCCCGCTTAACCAGTGTGCAAGCAAGGGTGCCGGAAGTGCGGTCAGCAGCGCGTTCAGGCCCATGCCAATAGCCGCCAATGCACCTGCCGTCTCGCGCACCTAAAATGCCCCGCCGTGCCGATGCCATGGCGTGCGACGCCACAATAGCAAAGCCGCGTGCGGGCGAACAGGATGGCGCCTCTCCCGGCTGCTGACAGACCAGCAAGACGGTCAGATGTGCGATCAGGCGTCGACCGCGCGGGCAAAGGTGATGGCGGTCGGCCTGTCGAATCTCGGGTGCGCCGTCCGTGCGACCTCTTCAAAGCCCATCGCGGCAAAGGCCGCATGGTTGCCCGTCAGCTTGACCCGAACCTGCAGGGTCACGCTGGGCAGACCCAGCGCGCGGGCGCGGTCCACCGCCTTGTCCACCAGCACACGGGCCAGCCCCTGGCCCTGCGCCGCCTGCGCCACCGCCAGCTTGCCCAGGTAAAGCGTGTCGGCCTGCGGCGTCAGCACTACGCAGGCCAGAGGAGGTGCGCCGATGGCCCAGACCTCGACCGTCGGCATGTCAAGATCGGCCAGCGTCAGGCGGTGCATCGACGACGGCGGATCGATCCGCCCGTCCATTCCGGCAAAGGCGGTGCGGATCAGCGCGAGCACATGGCCAAGCGCCGGATCGCCCGACGTCAGGCGGCGCGGTGCATCACCTGTGGCGGGATTGCACGAGGTTTCGAAAATTGTCGTCAAATGTTGGCCCTTGGCCAGAATATCATGGAACGCAAAGCGTCTATCTCGCATTGGATCACAACCGCGTAGTCCCTGAAAGCCCGTCCCATGCGTCTCTTCGTCATTTGCGTTTTCACCTGTTACATCGCCACTGCTGCCCTGGCTGCCGGCCTCTGATCCATCGTTGGTCGAACTTCTTCTGGTAGGGCGCGCGTGCTCCACGCGGGCTTGACGAAACCAGGTTCAAGGGTGCCTAAAGCAGTCCCGCGATCCGGGCCCGGGCAGAGTTCGACTTGGGTGACCATAGCCCCCGGTCGATGGCTTCCTGAAGCCGCTGGGCAATCTCGCGCAGGGCCGGGGCGTTCACATCGGCGATGAAGTCGCGGGTGTGGTCGTCGGCCAGCACGGCCTCTTCGACCAAATCGAAATGGTGGTTGCGCACGGCCCCCGTCGTGGCGGCAAAGGCGAACAGGTAATCGACCGTCGCCGCGATCTCGAACGCGCCCTTGTAGCCGTGCCGCTTGACGCCCGCGATCCATTTCGGGTTCACCACGCGGGACCGCACAACGCGGCCGATCTCGTCCTCCAACGTGCGGATGACAGGGCGTTCGGGGCGCGAATGGTCATTGTGATAGATCGGCCGGTTCTGCCCCTGCAATGTGGCGACCGCCGCCGCAGCACCGCCCTCGAACTGGTAGTAGTCGTCGGAATCGAGCAGGTCGTGTTCGCGGTTGTCCTGATTCTGGACGATGGCCTCGGTCTGGGACAGCCGCGCCTCGAACGCCGGGCGCGCGGCGCGGCCCTCCGCATCGGCCCCGTAAGCGTAGCTGCCCCAGGTCAGATAGGCTTCGGCCAGATCGGCGCGGTCCGACCAGAGCCGTTCGTCGATCATCGCCTGAAGGCCCGCACCATAGGCCCCCGGTTTCGACCCGAAGACCCGCGCACCGTCCTCGCCCGCGCGGGTCCGGGCGGCGGCGGGGTTGATGTCGGCGGGTTCATCCAGCGCCTGCACCGCCCGCGCGGCACCGTCCAACAGCGCGATCGGCTGCGGAAAGGCGTCGCGGAAGAAACCCGAGATGCGCAGGGTCACATCGACCCGTGGGCGACCCAGTGTCGTGGCAGGGATGACGGTGAAGCCGGTGACGCGGCGGTTGGCGGAATCCCAAGTCGGCTTCACCCCCATCAGGGCCAATGCCTGCGCGATGTCGTCGCCGCCGGTGCGCATGTTGGCCGTGCCCCAGGCGGTGATCAACAGGCTGCGCGGCCAGTCGCCGTGGGTCTGCAGATGCGCGTCCAGCAGCAGGTTCGCGGATTTCCAGCCCAGCGTCCAGGCGGTCGGCGTCGGCACGGCCCGACTGTCGACGGAGTAGAAGTTGCGCCCCGTGGGCAGCGTGTCGAGACGTCCGCGCGTCGGTGCGCCGGACGGACCCGGCGGGATCGCGCGACCGTCGAGGGCCTGCAGGAAGAAGCGGCCTTCGTCAGGCCCGCAGGCGGCGACGGCGGGGCGGATGCGCTGGGCGATCTCGTGCAGGACGGCGGCGCTCTTCGGTCCCGGTGGTCCCTCATCGCAGCGGAGCAGCCGTTGCGACAGCGCCTCCAGCCGTTCGACCGTGTCACCGTTGCTGCGCCAGCCCTTCGCGTCGCCAAGGGCGGCGGGCTTTTCCGCAGCGGGGGCCGCCATGTCGCAGTCCAGCGGGTCGAGTGTGAGGCCAAGATCCTGCGCCAGTGCCCGCAACAACGACGCATTCGCGCCTTTGCCGTCACCGCGCGGCACCCGGGCCAGTGCAATGGCGAGGTCGATTTCCTGTTGTCCCGCGGGGCTTTGACCGAAGATGTGCAATCCGTCCCGGATCTGCGCTTCTTTCAGGTCGCACAGGTAGGCGTCGAGCTTTGCAAGGTCCGTGTCGTCGCCCGCCAGCCCCGCGTCCTGCGCAAGTCTTGTCGTGTCCGACAGCGCCAGGATCTGGTCGCGCAGGTGCGTCAGGCGGCGCGGGTCGAGGCCCGCGGCCTCGTAGTACTCATCGACCAGCGCCTCCAGATCGCGCATCGGGCCGTAGGATTCCGCACGCGTCAACGGCGGAGTCAGGTGGTCGACGATGACGGCAGAGGTGCGCCGCTTGGCCTGCGTCCCTTCGCCGGGGTCGTTGACGATGAACGGATAGATGTGGGGCATCGGGCCAAGGGCGACCTCGGGCCAGCAGGTCTCTGACAGGGCCAGCGCCTTGCCGGGCAGCCATTCGAGGTTGCCATGCTTGCCCATGTGGACGATGGCATGCGCCCCCCAGTGGTGCCTGATCCAGACGTAGAACGCGAGGTAGTTGTGCGGCGGCACGAGGTCGGGGGAATGATAGGTCTCGGTCGGGTCGATGTTGTAGCCGCGCGCGGGTTGCAGGGCGACGATGGCATTGCCGAAGCGGTGAATCGACAGCTTGAAGCCGTAGGATGCCTCTGGCAGGAGTTTATCTTGCCAGATGAATGGATCGTCCTCGGGTTGGCCCCACCGTGTTATGATCTGATTTTTCACGTCCCAGGGCAGCGCTTCGAAGTGCTGCCTGTAGACGGCGAGGGGCAGGACCTCTCCTCCTGCCGTGTCGGCGCGGTCGGTCAGCCAGTTCGTCGGGCCGGCCATCATCGTGTCCATCAGCGTCCGGGCGCAGGCCGGGGGCGTCGTCGCATAGCCTGCCTGCGTCAGCAGGTTGAGCACGTGGACGGTCGCTGCGGGCGTGTCGAGGCCGACGCCGTTCGCCAGGCGCCCGTCCTTGTTGGGGTAATTGGCGAGGATCAGGGCGACCTTGCGTTCGGCGGGGGCGGTCCGGCGCAGGCGGCACCAGTTGGCTACCAGTTGCACGACAAAGTCGACGCGGTCGCCGATCGCCTGATAGGTCGTGATCGGGCATTCGGTCGCCGCGTCGTAGAAGGCGGCCCCCTTGAAGCTGACTGCGCGGGTCAGAATTCGACCGTCGACCTCTGGCAGGGCCACGTTCATCGCGATGTCGCGGGCGGACAGGCCCTGCGGCGACGCGGCCCATGCCGCCTCTGACCCGCCGGACAGGACCACCTGAAAGACCGGCGCGTCGTTGGCCAGCAGCGGGTTGTCGGGGCTATCGTCGCCGTCATGGGGCGATCCGACGGCAAAGGCGGTCGCGTTTAGGATCGCGTCGGGCGGGGCCTGCCGCAGAAGTTCGGTCAGCGTCGCCGCCGACAGGGGGTCCTTGAGCGAGGCCACGAAGATCGGCAGCGCGTTCAGGCCGGACCGCGCCAGCGACCGCACCAGTCGATTGATCGGCGCAAGGCCGCCGCCCTGCACCAGCGCGCGGTAGAAGACGATGGGAACCACCGGCGCGCCATCGGTCCAGGCCGCCTGCGCCGTGGCAAGGTCGGACAACCCGGCACCGGGCCAGTAGACGCCCGCGCGCAACAAGGGGCTGGGGCCGGCAGGGCGGTCGGTGTCGTCCGCGATGGCCCTTGCGCAGGCCAGGAACTGCACCGTGTTCTGCGGACCGCCTTCGACCAGATAGGACCAGAGCGCGTCGTAATCTGCGTCCGTTACCGTGGACAACCCGCGCAGGTCCGGGTCGTCGCGGTCGTCGCCGGGCAAAAAGGCGACCCTGACCCCGGCCTCCCGCAAGCGTGCCGCATATTGGGTGACGCCGTAATTCCAGTAGCCGATGCCGCCCAGCACCCGCGCGATCACCAGACGGGACCGCGTGGCGCATGCGTCCAGATGCATGTCCACCGACACCGGGTGTTGCAGGTGCATCAGGTTCAGCAGGCGCAGGGATGGCGCATCCGACATCGCGGCCCGCGCCTCTGACAGGGCGGCGAGTTCCGTGTCGGCGGCCGAGATCACGACCACGTCGGCGGGCGTCTGCCCCGGATCGACCGGTTCCGTCCCGTCGGGGATCGCATTCGCGCTGGCGGCCAGCAGGTGCATCACGCTTGACCTTTCGCGCCAAAAGGCCACATGGGGAGGCCACACCACGCAGGGGGACCAGACTCATGGACTACGGCAAGCAGGGAACACCGAAAATGGCGAAAAAAGGCCCCGGGCATCACGAGCACAACCAGTATGGCAGCGACAGGACTCCGTTCGGGTCGCGCCCCTCGAAAGAGGAACTGCTGTCGCGCATGAAGAAGGGTCAGGGCAAGACCGATCTGGACAAGCCCAGCGATCCCGCCGACGACACCGCCACGGACGAAGCGAAGGGCAAGAACATCCAGGGCCGCGAAGACCTGCCCGATTGAGCCTGCTGGCGTCACAGACGCTTTTCCATGAAGACAGAATGTGGTCCTTCGACATAGTCGCCGAACGGGCCGCAGATCGTAAAGCCGTGCCGCTGATAAAGCCGGTGCGCCGGGAACAGGTCGTCGCCGGTTTCCAGCTTCATGACGCCCAGCCCCTGCGCGCGGGCCTCGTCCTCCAGCGTCGTCATCAGGGCAGCACCGGTGCCGGTTCCGCGCGCGTCGGGATGCACGAACATCGACTTGATTTCCCCGAAGTCGCCTTGGTTTGCAAGGGCTGCACAGCCCAAGGCTTCGCCGTCGCGATCCGCGACGAAAAAGCTGATGTGCGGTGCCGCGAGCTGGTCGGGGTTCAGCGCAAAGCTGTGTTCCGGCGCGTATAGCGACGCCAGAAAGGCGTGGCTGGCGTTCAGCAGCGCCAACCCCTCGGCCGATCGCGGATCGGCCAGATCGACCGTGATCGTCATGCCTGCAAGGCCGCCCGGATCGCGGTCTGATCGAGGCCGGCCTCACCGATGACGACCAGTCGGGCGCCGCGCGGGGTCTGACCCAGCGGTTGGTCGAAGTAGTGATCGACGCGCGGCCCGACCGCCTGGACCGTCAGGCGCATCGGCTTGCCCGCGACCGATGTGAAGCCTTTCAGCCGCAGGATGTCGTGGGCGCGGATCACCTGGGTCAGGTGCGCGGCAAAGGCGGCAGGGTCCGCGATCTCTGCCCGGTCAACGACGAAGCTTTCGAATTCATCATGTCCGTGCTCGTGGTGATCGTCGTCATGATCGTCCTCATCGTCGTCGTCATGATGGTGGTGGTGATGCACCTCGTGGCGGGCATCCAGATCGCCCTCGGCCCCGATACCCTGACCGAGCAGTACGTCGACGGGCAGTTCGCCCATGCTCGTGCGGATCACCTGCACGCCCGGACGTGCCTCGGCCTTCAGGCGCTCGGCCAGATCGGAGGCCGCCTTGGGGTCCATCAGGTCGGTCTTGTTGATGACGATCATATCCGCGCAGGCGATCTGATCCTCGAACAGTTCCGACAACGGCGTTTCGTGGTCAAGGCCATCGTCCGCGGCGCGTTGCGCGTCCACGGCGGCAACGTCATGGGCGAAACGCCCTTCGGTCACGGCAAGGCCGTCCACCACGGTCACGACGCCGTCGACCGTCACGCGGGTGGCGAGGCCGGGCCAGTTGAACGCACGCACCAGCGGTTGCGGCAGGGCGAGGCCCGACGTCTCGATCACGATGTGATCGGGCGGCGGCGTGCGGACCAGCAGCGCCTCCATCGTCGGGATGAAATCATCGGCCACGGTGCAGCAGATGCAGCCGTTCGACAGTTCGACGATGTCCTCCGCGGCGCAGACATCGCTGTCGCAGCCTTTCAGGATGTCGCCGTCGACACCAAGGTCGCCGAATTCGTTGATGATCAACGCGATGCGCTTGCCTTGGGCATTCTGCAGCATGTGGCGGATCAAGGTGGTCTTGCCGGCACCCAGAAAGCCGGTGACGACGGTGGCGGGAATTTTCGCGGCCATGATGAAACTCGTTCTGTCAAAGGGATGCGGGCCAGAACCTCACGGCTCCGGCCCGGCGTCATGCAGGTGTCAGGCGATCAGCCGTAGACGCGGGCGTCCAGCAGAGGCGAACCCTGTGCCTTCAGCCGCTTGGCGACGGCCAACACGGCCAGATCAACCAGCGGTTCCAGCAGGACGACGGTCATGTAGGCCGCCCCGAAGGTGCCAAGCGACGCCAGCGTGGCGACGCTGGCCCCTTCGCCCCACATCACCCAGAACGCGACCCATGCGACGACGCCGGCCTGATAGGTGACCGACAGCTTCAGCGCCTGCGTGTAGGTCAGATCGACGTAGGCCGTGCCTTTGGCGACGACGGCCTTGGTGACCACGTGCAGCGCCAGCAACGGCACCAGCAGCGTGGTGACGTTCATGCCGTATTGCGGCAGGTCGGTGGGGGCCATGAACAGCCCTTGCAGCAGCAGACCCAGCGCCAGACCCACTGCGGCGGGGGCCGTGCCCAGCATCAGCAGCAGGGTTGACCCGAGGATCAGGTGAACTTCGGACGGGCCGACGGCAAAGTGCGGCAGCAGTTCGAAGAACACCACCGTCGCGGCGGTCGCCATCGCGGATCGTGCCATCAGGGACGCTGCCCCGCGCTGCACGAGGTTTTCCCAGACCATCTTGGCCGAGAGTGTGGCGGCACCCGCAGCTGTCACGCTGCCAAGAGCCAGTTTGGCGCCAGTTACGACGCCCGGTTCGATATGCATGTCTCTCTCCTGTTCCCGTCACACCCGACGGGGTTGGTTTCATCATGCAGGGCCGGTCTCCTGGCTTGCGGCTCGTGCACGGGACGTCGCCTTCCCGGTTTCCCAATCGCTTGGTGCGCCAGTGGCATTTCGACGTCACGCTCACCGCTTACAGTCGCGGGGGCGGCTGTGGCACAAGGCCTCCTGCAACAGGATCGGCCCCTTCCACATTCCCAGTTTCATCCCCGGCGCTTTGCGCCTTCTTGGGGAACCTTGCCCTCCCTTTGTGCGCCCCGCCCGGCTGCGGCGTCAAGCCCCGGACTGCCCCGAGATCGGTCGCAGGACGCACGTGCGACGTCGCATTTTCGTATCACGGAAATAATCGCGCACGGTATCGCGCTGATCGAAGGGCAGGCTGTCCCAGTCGGCCCAGCCGCAGGCATGACCCAGCACTTCGGCCATGCGATCCATCGCCGCCGTGCTGGGCACGCCTTTCAGCGTCACCTCTTGCCCCGGCACATGGGCAATCGCATTCAACGGGTTGTCGGTGCGTTCCTTCACCATCTGGATCATCGGGTTGCGGTCGATGATGAACTCCGAATCGATCAGGATCAGCTTTGGCCGCAGTTGCGTGACCTTCGCCAACAGGCCGTAATGGTCCATGACGTGATAAAAGATGCCGAACAGCGCCACGACGTCGAAGGTCTCTTCGGCCGCGATCCGCGTGTCGAGGTCGCGGTAGATGTCGGCACAGACCAGCGTCACTCGTCGGTGCAGCGCGTCCTGGGGATACAGCGCAAAGCGGTCGACAAGCTCCGGCCGCGGTTCGACCCCCACGACCTCTGCGGCATGTTCGGCCAGAGCATAGCTCCACCGGCCATCGTGGTCGGCCAGATCCAGCACCCGCGCGCCCGCAAGCTCTGCGCTGAAGGGAGTCACGATCCGTTCGTGACGGCGCTTCATCCGCGTCACCATGTCGGGCGTGTAACCGTCCAGATCGTGCAGGAAATCGAAGAACGCCATCATGCCTCGCCAGTCATTTCCCCAGACCTAGCACCGGAGCGTTAAAATAGCTTCGCCTTGCGTTAACCTTTTGGAAAGGCGTGACACGCTGGCTGTCATCGCAACATCTTGTGGATAAGCGTGCCATGCCACCGCAGATGCGGTGCCGCGCAGTTGACTCGCACCGCGTCGCGGCGGCATTCTTCTGCCTCAGGGAATCATAAGGGCGTCGCCCCATGCGTTTCACCAGGCTGCGCCTGAACGGCTTCAAGAGCTTCGTCGACCCCACCGATCTGCTGATCGCCGAGGGTCTGACCGGTGTGGTCGGCCCGAACGGCTGCGGCAAGTCCAACCTGCTGGAGGCCCTGCGCTGGGTCATGGGCGAAAACCGCCCCACCGCGATGCGTGGCGGCGGGATGGAAGACGTGATCTTTGCCGGGACCGCGACCCGCCCCGCACGGAACTTTGCCGAGGTGGCGCTGATCGTCGACAACGGTGAACGGCTGGCTCCGGCGGCGTTCAACGACAGCGACACGCTCGACATCACGCGCCGGATCACCCGCGACGCCGGGTCGGCCTACAAGGTCGGCACCAAGGACGTGCGCGCCCGCGACGTGCAGATGCTCTTCGCCGATGCCTCGACAGGTGCCCATTCCCCCGCACTGGTGCGGCAGGGGCAGATCAGCGAACTCATCAACGCCAAACCCACCAGCCGCCGCCGGATCCTGGAAGAAGCCGCCGGAATCAGCGGCCTCTATCAGCGCCGTCACGAGGCAGAGCTGAAGCTGAAGGGGGCCGAACAGAACCTGGCCCGCGTCGACGACGTGATCGGTCAGTTAGCCACACAGCTTGGCACGCTGGCCCGGCAGGCCCGGCAGGCGGCGCGCTACCGCGAGATCGGGACGGCCCTGCGGCAGGCCGAAGGCGTGCTGCTGTATCGGCGCTGGCATGACGCCGATGCTGCCCTGACCGTGGCCGAGGCCGAGGTCCGCAGCCGCACGCTGACCGCCGTGCAGGCGGAGCGTGCCGCAAGCGAGGCCGCCGCCCGTCGCGCGGCTGCCGACGACGCCCTGCCGCCCCTGCGCGAGGAAGAGGCGATCGCCGCCGCCGTCGTGCAGCGTCTGCTGGTGCAGCGCGACCAGCTGGCCGATCAGGAGGCCGCCGCCCGCGCCACCATCGACACCCTGAACCGGCGCATCGACCAGTTGACCCGCGACATCGCACGCGAGGCGAGCCTGAACGCCGACGCCGAGGACACGATCCAGCGTCTGACCTGGGAAGCGACCGAGATCGGCAAGGCGGGGCTCGGCCACGCCGACGCACTTTCTGCCGCGCAGGACGCTGCGACCGAAGCGGCAGAGGTGCTGGCCCAGCGTGAACAGGATCTTGGCCAGTTGACCGAGGATGTCGCCCGCCTGTCCGCCCGCCACCAGTCCGCACAACGGCTGCTGGACGACACCACCCGCACCGCCGACCGGGCCGAGGCCGAGGCCGACCGCGCCCGCAGCGCGATGGTCGCCGCCGCGACCGCCCGCGACGCCGCAGAATCGGCCTTTGCCGCTGCGACCGAGGCCGAAAAGGTCGCCACCGCGACCGCCGCGCACGCCGAGGAAACCCTGCTTGAAACCGAAGCCGCCCGCGCCGCGACGCAGGGCCGCGAAAGCGACGCCCGCGCGCTGCGGTCTGCCGCCGAGGGTGAGGCGAACGCGCTCCGGTCCGAGGTCGCCGCCCTGTCGCGCATGGTCGACCGGGACGCGGGCGAAGGCGGGCAGGTGCTGGACCTGCTGACCGTCGCGCGAGGCTACGAGGCGGCGCTTGGGGCCGCCCTGGCCGATGATCTGAAGGCCCCCGCCATCGGCAAGGCGGACCCGTCGGGCTGGGTCGCCTTGCCCCGCTACGCCACCTCTCAGCCTTTGCCCGAAGGTGTGCGGCCCCTGTCCGACGTCGTGAACGTGCCCGACGTGCTGGCACGACGCATCGCGCAGGTGGGGCTGGTGGACGCCGCCGATGGATCGCGCCTTCAGGCCGATCTGCTGCCGGGCCAACGTCTTGTTTCGCAGGCGGGCGACCTCTGGCGCTGGGACGGCTTTCGCGCCGGAGCCGCCGACGCGCCATCCGCCGCGGCCCTGCGCCTGCAGCAGTTGAACCGCCTGGCCGACCTGCGCGGCGATCTCGAACAGGCCGAAGCCGCCGCGCGCGAGGCCGTGGCGGCGCATGACGCCCTGACCGCCCGTTTGGCCGCCTTGACCGAGGCCGACCAGATCGCGCGCCACGCCCGCCGCAATGCCGATGCCCGCGTGGCCGAGGCGCAGCGCGCCGCCAGTCGCGCCGAGGCCGACCGCAACCTTGCGACGGGCAAGCTCGAATCACTGGAAATGGCTGTCCGGCGTCATGTTGAGGAAGCCGAAAGCGCGCGCGCGCAGATGAAGGACGCCGCCGCCGCACAGGCGGGACTCGCAGATCTTGCCACCGCCCGCGCCACCGTCGACGACATCCGCATGACGGTCGAGGCGGCGCGCATGACCATGATCGCCCGCCGTGCCGCATCCGATGAACTGCGCCGCACCGGAGAGGCGCGGTTGAAGCGCAGTCAGGAGATCACGAAAGAACTGTCCGGCTGGCGCCTGCGCCTCGATACCGCCAGCCAGCGCAGCAACGAACTGGCGGCCCGCAAGGATGCCTCCGCGGCGGAACTGGAAGAGGCGATGGCTGTCCCCGCGCGGATCGCGGAGACGCACGAACAGCTTTCCGACAGCATCGACGGGGCAGAGGCGCGGCGCGGTGCCGCTGCCGATGCGCTGACCCTTGGCGAGACCGCGTTGCGCGACGCGACGCTGGCCGAGCGTGAAGCGGAACGCGCGGCCTCTGACGCGCGAGAGGCGCGGGCCAGGTCCGAGGCGCGGGGCGACGCAGCCAAGGACGCGGTCACGGCAGCCGTGGCCCGGATGATGGAGGACCGCGAGGTCGGGCCGGAGACGCTCTTCGCATCGCTTCGCATTGCGATCGACACGCTGCCCGATGCGGACCGGGTCGAGGTCGAGATCGCGGGCCACCGCCGCCAGCGCGACGCGCTGGGCGCCGTGAACCTGCGGGCCGAGGAGGACGCGGCAGAGGTGCAGACCGAGCACGATACGCTTGTCACCGAAAAGGACGACCTGGAGGGTGCGATCGCCGCGTTGCGGTCTGGCATCGCGGGGCTGAACAAGGAAGGCCGCGAACGCCTGTTGACTGCGTTCGAGCAGGTGAATGCCAACTTCTCGACCCTGTTCCGCAGCCTGTTCGGTGGCGGCGAGGCGCGTCTGGTGCTGGTGGAAAGCGACGACCCGCTGGACGCGGGGCTGGAGATCATGTGCCAGCCGCCGGGCAAGAAGCTGTCGACCCTCAGCCTGTTGTCGGGCGGGGAACAGACGCTGACCGCGATGGCGCTGATCTTTGCGGTGTTCCTGGCCAACCCTGCCCCGATCTGTGTGCTGGACGAGGTCGATGCGCCGCTGGACGACGCCAACGTGACCCGCTTTTGCGACCTGCTGGACGAGATGACCCGCCGCACCGACACGCGGTTCCTGATCATCACGCACCACGCGGTGACGATGAGCCGGATGGACCGCCTGTTCGGCGTCACGATGGGCGAACAGGGTGTCAGCCAGCTCGTCTCCGTCGATCTGAAGAAGGCGGAGGCGATGGTCGCGTGAAGGACCTGAGCGGGCGCTGGATCGGCCGCTACGACTATGCCAGCCGTGTCCTGCCCGCCGTGGCCTTCGAGGTGGAGTTGGTCGAGGACCGGGGCGATCTGGCGGGAATGATCACGGAGCCGAACGGGTTTCGCAGCGATCGCGGGGCGACCCTGCGGGCGCGGTTGATCGGCGGGCGGGACGGGGCGGAGGTGCGTTTCGTGAAATACTACGTCGGCTTCGATCAGGACGACGATCCGCATTACGCAGGCCGGGTGAATGACGCCCTGTCCCGGATCGAGGGCCTGTGGCATTTCCCGACCGTCGGCGGGGCCGGGGGCCGGTTCGTGATGACACGGGAACGCGCGCAGATCGCGACGCGGGTGCGGCGCATGGAGGCTGTTCGCTGACGCCGTGCAGCGCTGTTGACCCTGCGGGCCAAGGCACCCCGCCGCCTTCCCATATACATAACGCAAAACGAATGTTTCGCGTGCGATACATATTATGTAAAATCAATCGGTTGGAGTAATTGTTCGTTAAGGTTTTGTAGGTGCCTACAAACGCGCCAACAGGTCCGCCGTGGGCCAGGCATCGGCGGGCAGGCCAAGCCGTTCCTGTTCGATCTGCACCGCTTCCCGCGTCTTTTCGCCCAGGATGCCGTCGCTGCCGCCGACGTCGTGCCCCAAGGCCGTCAGCCGGTCCTGCAAGGCGATCATCTGGTCGCCGGACAGGCCCGGATCGGGGTTACCGGCGTCGTAGACCGGTGCGCCGGCCAGTCGTGTCGCGAAGTAGGCGGCGGTCAGGACGTAGGTGAACGACTGGTTCCACTCGAAGTAGATCTCGAAGTTCGGGTAGGCCATGAAGGCCGGGCCGTTGCGCCCCATCGGCAGCACCACGGCGCCGTCAAGCTCGGGCAGGGGCGCGTTGCGGCCCGCGACGCCCAAGGCCGCCCAGTCGGCGGCGGAGGCTGGATGGTTCAGCCCGGTGCGCGCCCAGTCGAGGGTGTCGGGCACCGTGATTTCCTGCAAGGCCGGTTCATCGGCGCGCCAGCCAAGGGCTGACAGCAGGGCGGCACCCGACATCAGCGCGTCCGGGGCCGAGGTCTTGAGGTCGATGCGCCCGTCGCCGTCGCCGTCGGTGCCGTGGGCGATGATGTCGCGGGGCAGCATCTGGACCTGCCCGATCTCTCCGGCCCAGGCACCTGTCGTCGCAAGGTCGAAGTCGCCGCGATCAAAAAGCTGCATCGCGGCCAGGAGTTCGGGGCGGAAAAGCTCGGGCCGGCGGCAGTCGTGGGCGAGGGTGAAGAGCGCGTTGCGGGTGTTGAAATCGCCTTGGATCGCGCCGTAATCCGTCTCGAACGCCCAGAAGGCCAGCAGGACGCCGCGGGGGATGCCGAACTGCGCCTCTATCGCGTCGAAGGTGGCATCGTGGCGGTCGGACATCGCGCGGCCGTTTTCGATCCGGGCCGTGCTGATCAGGCGGCGCGAGAAGGTCACGAAGTCGAGCTGGAAGACGCCCTGCGCCCGGTCCGCCGCCAGCACGGCGGGGTCGATCCGTGCGTCGGCCAGAAAGGCGTCGACGGTATTGGCGGGAACGCCCATCGCCACGGCCTCGACCCGCAATCCGGCCTTGAAGTCGGGGATGGGTGCGCCGCAGTCCTGCGCGGCAAGCGGTGTGGCGAGGGTCAGCAGCAGGGGGGCGAGGCGCATGAGGTGTCCTTGGCAAGTTTCCGGCACATTGCCAGACGCGGCCCCGGATTAGAACAGCGTCAGGATCAGGGCGGCGAAAACCGCCAGCGCCCAGGTGCGCCACAGGACGGCGCAGGCGTTGTCGATGTCGGCGGGGCCCGCCATGCGGCGGCCCTCGGCGTTGACGAAGGGGTAGTCGCGGCGCTGTCCATCGTAGGTTCGCGGACCCGACAGGGCGATCCCCAGCACCTGCGCCATCGCGGCCTCTGGCCATCCGGCGTTGGGCGACCGGTGACGCGGCGCCTCTGCCATGACTGCGGGCAGGGCGCTGCGGCGCGGTGCCGTCGCCCAGATCAGGAGGGCGGTCAGGCGGGCGGGGATCAGGTTCAGCAGGTCGTCGAAGCGGGCGGCGGCCCAGCCGAATTCCTCGTACTTCGGGGTGCGGTAGCCGATCATCGAATCGGCCGTATTGGTGATCTTGTAGAGCAGCAGGCCGGGCAGGCCGCCGACGGCGAACCAGAACGCGGGGGCAATGACACCATCGGACAGGTTCTCGGCCGCGGATTCGATGGCGGCTCGGGCGACGCCGGGTTCATCGAGGGACCGCGTTTCGCGCCCGACGATCTGGGCGACGGCGGTGCGACCTGCGGGCAGCGACTGGCGCAGGGCGACAGCGACAAGGCGGACGTGATCGACAAGGCTGCGCTGCGCCAGCAGCACTGCCAGCACGATCACGTCGACGATGTGGCCAGGGATCGCCGCCAACGCAAGGCCAAAGGCTACGAAGACGAGGCACAGCAGGGCGAAGGCAAGCGTGCCCTTGGTGCGGCGATTGGCCCCGTGGTTGATGTGGTCGTCGATCCAGCCGACGCTACGCCCCATCAGCACGGCGGGGTGCGGCACGCGCGACCAGAGCCAGCGGGGTTCGCCCATCACGGCATCCAGCAGGAGGCCGAGGATGAGCGTCAAAAGGCGGCCTCCAGCCGGTCCCAGGCGTCGGGCGGCGGCAGGCCAAGGCGCAGCCAGTCGGACGCATAGGGGAACACCCTGCTCCAGACGCGGCTGCGAGCGAGATGGGCCTGGGCTGCGGCGGCGTCCTCGACCTGATAGAGGCGGAACAGCGATGTGCCGCCCTTGACGAGTGCCCCCTTGGACAGCAGCAGTTCGTCAAGGCGCGCGGCGTCGCGGTCGAGGCGGGCGCAGGTCTCGTCCGCCCAGAGGGGGTCGGCCAGCGCCTCTGCCCCGATGGACAGGGCCGGGCCCGAGACGGGCCAGGGGCCAAGCGCGTCGGCGAGGTCTGCGATGATCTGCGGATCGCCGATGGCGAAGCCAAGTCGCAGGCCGGCGAGGCCCCAGAACTTGCCGAGCGATTTCAGAACCACCGTGCCGGGACGCGCCGACAGGCGGATCAGGGATGCGGCCGGCGTCACGTCGCAAAAGCTTTCGTCGATGATGGTGAAGGGGGCCGTCACCTGTTCGGCCTGCCACATCAGGCCGTCGGGGTTGTTGGGATGCACGGCGACGATGGCGTCCTGCGCGTCATCCGCCAGTGTCCAACCGGCGGCGCGAAAGGCGGCACCGTGTTCGTTGTAGGTGGGGCCGGGGATCGACACGCGCCCGGCGTCGCGCAGGCGCGGCAGCTGCGCAATGGCGGGCGACGCGCCGGGCAGAGCCAGCACGGCAGCGGCGGCGGGAATGTTCCAGAACGCCCGCGCACGTTGCACCAGGAGCGCCGTGGCGTCGCGGTCGGGCAGGGCCGTCCAGGCGGCGGTCGTCAGGCGGGGCAGGGGGTAGGGCACGGGGTTGATGCCCGTGGACAGGTCCAGCCAGTCGGCCCGCTTGCCGCCGAAGGTGGCGATCGCCGCATCCAGCCCGCCGCCGTGGTCGCGCGGCGGCTTCATGCGGCGTCCGTTCCGGCGTCGGCTTCCGCGTTCGTTTCCGCTTCGGGCAGGGGCGGATGACGGGTGACGAAGTGCCCCTTGATCGCCTGTGGCCAGTCGCGGTAGGGCACCTGCCCTGAACCCGAACCCGCGTGCAGCGTGGCATAGGCCACGATCCCGGCTGCCGCATGGGGGCTGGGTTCGAAATCTCCGAGTGTGTAGGACAGCTTGCCCTGCGCCTGCACCGCGACATTGCAGCCCGACTTGCACCCCATCAGGCAGGCTGTGCGGCGGGTCCGCACGGCGGGCGCATCGGTTGCCGCCGCCTCGATCAGGGCGGCAAGGGCTTCGCCGTCGGTGCGGTCGGCCCCGGACAGATCCCAGCCATCCCGCTTGCAGGTGTCGCAGATGGTGATCCATGTGGTCATGCGCTTGCCCCTCGCGGCGACGTTTCCACGTTTCAAGCGGATTTCATCGGACGATACAAGGCGGCTGCGCCATGAAACGCCCAGGGTGCGACGTTGGCGTGATTCACGATGTTTTTCGGGAACGGCTTGGTGTAGTCTTCAATAATGGATACCCAGCCTGCGCCGATCCATCCCTGTCCCCTGCGTGTCCTGCTTGTGCAAAGCCAGCTGGAACTGGGACGTGTGTGGCAGCGCCACATGCAACGGCAGGGCGTGAGCGTGGAACTGTGCCGCGATGCGGACGCGGCTCTGGAGGCGCTGGAGTCGCAGGTCTTCGATGTCGTCGTGCTGGATCTGGTGCTGGAAGAAGGCAACGGCCTTACGGTCGCCGACATGGCGGCGTTCCGGCATCCGCAGGCCAGCGTGATCTGCGTGACCGACGCAAGCTTCTTTTCCGACGGATCGATCTTCAACCACTGTGCGACGGCGGGGCTGACCCTGAACCGCACCACGCCGCCGGACGAGCTGACCGCCATCGTCGCCCATTACGGTGAACGGTCAGCCGCCCTGGGGCGCTGACCGTTCCGCGCCGGCCGCACGGTGATACCTAGCCGCGACCGTGAGGCTGATCGAAATCCGGGTTCGGATTGATCGGGATAATGCGGTGCGGGTTCACGGTCTCGTGGCTGTAGTGATAGTGCCGGACGATGTGGTCCATGTTCACCGTGTCAGCGACTGGCCCGTCCGGCGTCTGCCATTGATACAGCTCTCGCGTGAAGCCCCATAGGTTGGGGTAGTCGCGAATGAACGCCCGGTTGCACTTGAAATGGGTATGATAGACGTTGTCGAACCGCATCAGGGTCGTCCAAAGCCGCCAGTCGGCCTCGGTGATGCGGTCGCCCATCAGGTAGCGGTTGCGCGACAGCATGTCTTCCAGCCAGTCGAGGCTGTCGAACAGGGGATGCACCGCGTCCTCATAGGCGTCCTGCGTCGTGGCGAAGCCGGCCTTGTACACGCCGTTGTTGACCGTGTGATAGATGCGGTCGTTGATCGGTGCCATCGCCTCGCGCAGGTCTGCGGGCCAGTAGTCGTCGGTGTTGCCAGTGATGTCGTCGAAGGCGGAGTTGAACATCCGGATGATCTCGGAGGATTCGTTGGACACGATGCGGTTCTGCTGCGTGTCCCACAGCAGCGGCACGGTGACGTGTCCGGTCATGTCCGGCGTATCCTCGAGATACACCTGCGGCAGGAAATCCAGCCCGAAGAGGGCGTCGCCGGTGGCATCGGGGTAGGCATCGGACAGGGTCCAGCCTTCGGACAGCATCTCGGGATGCACGACGCTGACGCCGATGTGGTCGGTCAGGCCCTTGAGCATCCGGAACGCCAAAGCGCGGTGCGCCCAGGGACAGGCATAGCTGACATACATGTGGTAGCGGCCACTCTCGGCCTTGAACCCGGCGTCGCCGGATGGCCCGGCGCTGCCGTCGGCAGTGATCCAGTTGCGGAAACTCGCCTCGTCCCGTTCGAACTTGCCGCCCGATTCGTCGGTGTCATACCACTTGTCTTGCCACTTTCCGTCGACCAACAGGCCCATGCGCCATTCCCTTCGTATTCGGTTCCGTTCAGGACATAAGCCGTGTGCCTGGCGGTGCCACCCTGCAAGGCAGCGCCACCGGCCTGCGCTGCTGCACATCCCCATTGACGCCATCGTGCTGCAGTGACGGCGCTGATTTGGCGTGTCGCCTAAAATTGTGGCGCCAGTCACTGCCGTTGCTTGGAAATGAGGCGGCAAGCCCGTGGCGCAAATGAGCGAGGGCTGTTTCGCTGGAAAGGTGACGAACGCCGGGCGCAGGGTCCGTCTTGCCAGACCGGCATCATCGCCGCGCAGCGGACAATCCTTGGGGGATCACGCCCCGCCGCGCGACGATCACAACATCACTGCTGCGGCACCTCGATACGATGTGACCGTGTTCCGAACCAGTGCCTTTTGCACAGGGTGCGCGGCAGTCAACAGGGGACAAACGAATGACTTCATCACTGAGAACAACCACCGCCGCACTGGCTGCCCTGCTCGCGTCGACAACGCTGGCCACCGCTCAGGATTGCGCCGAACCGATCAAGGTCGGCGTCCTGCACTCGCTCTCCGGCTCCATGGCCATATCCGAGACGACGTTGAAGGACGTCATGCTGATGCTGGTCGACGAGCAGAACGCCAAGGGCGGCGTGCTGGGCTGCCAGCTTGAGGCGGTCGTCGTCGACCCGGCCTCTGACTGGCCGCTGTTCGCCGAAAAGGCGCGCGAGCTGCTGACCGTCGACAATGTCGACGTGATCTTCGGCAACTGGACCTCCGTGTCGCGCAAGTCCGTCCTGCCGGTGATCGAGGAACTGAACGGCCTGCTGTTCTATCCCGTGCAATACGAAGGCGAAGAGTCGTCCAAGAACGTGTTTTACACCGGTGCCGCGCCGAACCAGCAGGCGATCCCGGCTGTCGATTACTTTCTGGAAGAACTCGGCGTCGAGAAATTCGCCCTGCTGGGTACCGACTACGTCTATCCGCGCACCACGAACAACATCCTGCAGGCCTACCTGATGGACAAGGGCATCGCGGAAGAGGACATCTTCGTCAACTACACCCCCTTCGGCCAGTCGGACTGGGGCACCATCGTCGGTGACGTCGTGGCGCTGGGCGAGGACGGCAAGCAGGTCGGCGTGATCTCGACCATCAACGGCGACGCGAACATCGGTTTCTACAAGGAACTCGCCGCTGCCGACGTCAGCGCCGACGACATTCCCGTCGTGGCCTTCTCGGTCGGAGAGGAAGAGCTGTCGGGCCTCGACACCTCCAACCTCGTCGGTCATCTCGCGGCCTGGAACTACTTCATGACCGCCGACACGCCGGAAAACGCCGCGTTCATCGAAAAGTGGAAAGCCTTCATCGGTGACGACGCCCGCGTGACCAACGACCCGATGGAAGCGCATTACATCGGCTTCAACATGTGGGTGCAGGCGGTCGAGCAGGCCGGCACGAAGGATGTGGACGCGGTGTCGGAAGCGATGATCGGCCAGACCTTTCCGAACCTGACCGGCACCGTGGCCGAGATGCTGCCGAACCACCACCTGACCAAGCCGGTGCTGATCGGCGAGATTCGCGCCGACGGCCAGTTCGACGTCATCAGCCAGACCGAGCCGGTGCCGGGCGACGCCTGGACCGACTTCCTGCCGGAAAGCGCCGTGCTGACGTCCGACTGGAAGGATCTGAAGTGCGGGATGTACAACACCGAAACCGAGACCTGCGTGCAGTTGACCTCCAACTACTAGGCCGCTGACAGGCGGGCGCGGGGATGGTTCCCGCGCCCGCCTTGATCCTGCATCCCCTGATCCTTCAACGAAAGACCGACATGCGGCACATTCTGGCCACGATCATCCTTGCGGTCTGCCTGGGCCAGTCCGCCGCGGCGCAGGACCTCCAACCGATCCTGCAAACCCATGCTGCGGAAATCGCGGACCCGTCGCGCGGCAGCGTTGCGGCGCCGCTGGATGCGATGATCGCCTCTGGTCTGCCGCAGGTGCCGACCTTCCTCGAACGCTGGACGGACAAGGGCGTCTGGCAACGCGATGCGGATGGTGTGTTCTTCTACGGCGCAGCCAGTGGCAATGACCTGACCCTGACCGACATCGACACGGGCGAAGAGACGACGGTGCCAAAGGCCGGCCACACCGAATTGCGGCCCAACGGCGGCGTGCGGCGTGTGATCGGGACCGCACTGGTGCAATTCCAGTTGACCGATCCCGACATAGCGCGCCGCCTGTCGGCCATCGACAGCCTGGCTCGCAGGCCCGACGCCGAGCAGCTCGCCCCCCTGCTCGGGTCGATCGAGGGTGAACCGGACCCGGCGCTGAAGGCCCGCAAGATCCAACTTGCGAATTTCCTGTCGGCCAGTTTTGCACCCGATCCGGCCGACCGCATCGCCGCGATCGACAGCCTGGCACAGGATACCACGATCGAGGCGCGGGCGGTGCTGAACCAGATCCTGACGACCCGGTCAGAGGTCGCCACGACCGCCCCCACCGGCAATGTCGCCCGCATCCTGACCGTCGGCGACGGCCTGACCAAGGCGGAAGCCTACGATCGCCTTATCGCCGCCGACCTTGCACCGCCCGCGATACCCGCGCCGGCGATCCGTGACGCCTTGGCCGCCAATATCGTCGACGGCCGCGTGGGCGACGTGCCGCTGGCGCAACTGGGTAACGCCGCCGCACGCGAACGTGCGTATGCGACGCTCGCCGCCGCGGGCACCGTGCCGCCGCGCCTGACTGACCAGGGACAGGCCGACGCCATCGCGGCGCATACCTTTGCCGAGGTCTATGTCGAGGACGACCCCGCGATCACCGACGCCGCACGTGCTGCCCTCACCTCGGTCGAGACGCGGGTCGCCGCCGAACGTTTCGCAGATCTGGCGCTGGACGCCCTGTCGCTGGCATCAATCTACTTCCTCGCCGCCATCGGCCTGGCCATCACCTTTGGCGTGATGGGTGTCATCAACATGGCGCATGGCGAGTTCATCATGATGGGGGCCTATACCGGCTATGTCATCCAGCAGGTCGTGCCGGATTACACGCTGTCGCTGATCGTGGCCCTGCCCGTGGCCTTTGCCGTCACCTTCGCCGCCGGTGTCACGATGGAGCGCCTGGTGATCCGCCACCTCTACCACCGCCCGCTGGAAACGTTGCTGGCGACCTTCGGCATCTCGATCGCGCTGCAACAGCTGGCCAAGAACATCTTCGGCACGCAGGCCCGTCCGCTGACCTCGCCGGGCTGGCTCGACGGCGCGCTGGTGTTGTCCGATGTCGTGCAAATCAGCTACATCCGCATCGCGATCTTCGTGCTGGCGCTGCTGTTCCTCGGCCTGATCCTGTTCATCCTGAAACGCACGCGGCTGGGGCTGGAAGTGCGCGCCGTCACCCAGAACCCCGGCATGGCGGCCAGCATGGGCATCGACCCGGACCGCATCAACATGCTGACCTTCGGTCTCGGTTCCGGCATCGCGGGCATCGCGGGCGTGGCCATCGGCCTTTACGCCAAGGTCACATCGGAAATGGGGGCCGACTACATCGTTCAATCCTTCATGACGGTCGTCGTCGGCGGCGTCGGCAACGTCTGGGGCACGCTGGCGGGTGCCACCCTCATCGGCTTCCTGCAAAAGGGGATCGAGTTCCTCAATCCCTCCAACACTCTCGCCGCCCAGACCTACATGGTGCTGTTCATCATCCTGTTCATCCAGTTCCGTCCCAAGGGCATCGTCGCCCAAAACGGCCGGGCGGCGGCGGACTGATGCGCATGTCCCCCCTTCTTCTGGTCGAAAATGTCCCGGGGCGCGCCAGTGTTGCGCCTTTGGTCCAAGCGACAATGGCGACGGGGCTGTCCCCCGCCGTCGCGACGTGCCCCGCACTGCGCGATCCTGTGACGCAAAGGCACCATCCATGACCCAGGGCTTCCTCGTGACCAACCGTTCCGTCCGCTGGTTCCTGCTGAGCCTCGCTCTCTTCACCGCCGTCGTGGCCTTCGGGTCAGAAGCGTCGGGGGCGGGCCTCATCTCCACCTCACTCGTCAAGACTCTGGGCAAGACGCTGTGTCTGTGCCTGATCGCCGTCGCGATGGACGTGGTCTGGGGCTATTGCGGCATCCTGTCCCTCGGGCATTTCGCCTTCTTCGGCATCGGCGGCTACGCCATCGGCATGTGGCTGATGTATGCCCGCACCGAGGGCATCGTCATGTCCAGCCTGCAATCCCAGGTGATCCCGCCGACCCCGCAAGAGGTGTCGGATGCCATCGGAAGCCAGATCTTCGGCGTGGTGGGGTCGTCAGAGTTCCCGATGATCTGGGCCTTCGCGGACAATCTTGCCCTGCAACTGGCGATGGTCGTGTTGGTCCCCGGTTTGCTGGCGCTGGTCTTTGGCTGGCTGGCATTCCGCAGCCGGGTCACGGGCGTTTACCTCTCGATCCTGACGCAGGCCATGACGCTGGCGCTGTCGCTTTACCTGTTCCAGAACGACTCCGGCCTGCGCGGCAACAACGGGTTGTCGGGCCTGCAGAACATTCCGGGGTTCGAGCAGACGTCGCAGGCGACCATCAGTCTCGTGTTCTTTCTTGCCTCTGCTGCTGCGCTGGCCTTGGGCTACATCCTGTTCGCCTGGGTCGTCGCGGGCAAGATGGGCAGCGTCATCAAGGGCATCCGCGACAACGAGGCGCGGGTGCGGTTCCTTGGCTACCGGGTCGAGGGTTACAAGCTTTTCGTCTTCACCCTGACCGCCGTCGTGTCGGGCATCGCGGGCGCGCTCTACTACCCGCAGGCGGGCATCATCAACCCGGCTGAAATCGCGCCGATCGCTTCGATCTATCTGGCCGTCTGGGTCGCCATCGGCGGGCGCGGGCGGTTATATGGCGCGGTCATCGGGGCCGCCCTCGTGTCGCTGCTGTCCAGCTGGTTCACGGGGGGCGGTGCGCCCGACGTGAACCTGGGCGTCTACCGCATTGCGTGGACGGACTGGTGGCTCGTGCTGCTGGGCCTGTCCTTCGTCTGCGTCACGCTGTTCTTTCCCAAGGGGATCGGCGGCCTCTTCGACTACATCGTCAGGAAACCGTCATGACCAGCCTTCTGGAAGTCTCCGGTGTGTCCAAGACCTTTGACGGGTTCCGCGCGATCAACGACCTGTCGATCCAGATCTCGGAACCGGAGCTGCGCGCCATCATCGGCCCCAACGGCGCGGGCAAGACCACCTTCATGGACATCGTGACCGGCAAGACGAAACCGGACGAAGGCCGCGTCCTATGGGGCGAACGCAACGAGTCCCTGCTGGGCCTGTCAGAGGCCGAGATCGCCAACAAGGGCATCGGCCGCAAGTTCCAGAAACCGACGGTGTTCGAGGATCAGACCGTGCGCCAGAACCTCGCCATGGCGCTGCGCAACCCGCGCGGTCCCTTTGCCGTGCTGTTCCACCGCAAGACGCCGCAGGGTGCCGCCCGGATCGAGGAGATCGCGGCAGAGATCGGCCTGACCGAGGAGTTGACGCGCACTGCGGGCGAACTCAGTCACGGCCAGAAGCAATGGCTGGAAATCGGGATGCTGCTGGCACAGGACCCGCGCTTGCTGCTGGTCGACGAACCCGCAGCGGGCATGACGGCCGAGGAACGCGAAAAGACCACCGACATTCTGAAACGCGCGGCGCTGACCCGTGCGGTCGTCGTCGTGGAACATGATATGGAATTCGTCCGCCGCCTGAACTGCAAGGTCACGGTCCTGCACGAAGGGCATGTGCTGGCGGAAGGCAGCCTCGATCATGTGACGGCCGACCCGACGGTGATCGACGTCTATCTGGGGCGCGCCGATGCTTGATGTGACTGACCTGTCGTTGAAATACGGGCAAAGCCAGATCCTTTACGACGTATCGCTGACCGCCCCCGTCGGCGAAGTCACAACCGTCATGGGCACCAATGGCGTGGGCAAGACCAGCCTGTTGCGCGCCCTGTCGGGGCGTCATGCCTATAGCGGCGGCACGGTCACGCTGGGCGGGCAGGTGCTGGACCATCCCACCGCCGCCGCCGCCGCCCGCGCGGGCATCGCCTATGTCCCGCAGGGGCGCGAGGTGTTTCCGATGATGAGCGTCGCCGAAAACCTCGAGACCGGGTTTGCCTGCCTGTCCAAGGCCGACCGCACTGTGCCGGCCTGGATCTTCGACCTGTTCCCGGTTCTGGCCGAGATGCAGCACCGCAGGGGTGGCGATCTGTCGGGGGGACAACAGCAGCAGCTTGCCATTGCCCGGGCGCTGATCACGAAGCCCCGCGTGCTGTTGCTGGACGAGCCGACCGAAGGCATCCAGCCCAATGTGATCCAGCAGATCGGCCGGGCGATTGCCCAGTTGCGCGATCGGGGCGACATGGCGATCATCCTTGTCGAACAGAACGTGGACTTCGCCTGGCGCGCGGCGGACCGCTTCGTGATGATGAAGCGGGGTGCCGTCTGGCGCAGCATGGCCAAGGCGGATTGCACGCGCGACGACGTGATAGCGTCGCTCGCCCTCTGACCCTCCCCGCCGGGATTTGTCCGGCGCATGCCATTGCGGACCGGTCGGTGGCGGATTATACCCCGTCCCGACGACGCCCGATATGGGGCCAGAGCGGTTGGTGGCAGACGGGTTGACCCTGACGGGGACCGGGACGTCACATCGTCACTTGCCAGCTCTGCGGCCCGATGAACCTTGCCCGGAGACTGCCATGCGCCTGCTGACACTTGTCCTGATTTTCACCACAACGTCCGCTGCGGCCCATCCCGGTCATCTGGTCGATGCGGCAGGCCACAATCACTGGGTCGCGGGCATCGCATTGGGGGCCGCAGGCATCGCCATCGCATTGGGGGCTCTGAAAGGGCGCAAGGACAAGAAGAAGTCCGAACCCAAGGGCGAGGAACAGCCCGCATGAAGACCGGCGTCATGATCTGCGGCCACGGATCGCGCAGCCAGTCGGCTGTCGACGAATTCGCCACGCTGGCGCAAAAGCTGCCGGCCTGGCTGCCCGACGACTGGCTGGTGGACTATGGCTACCTCGAATTCGCCAACCCGGTGATCCGCGACGGTCTCGATCGTTTGCGAGAGGCCGGCTGCGACCGCATCCTTGCGGTGCCGGGGATGCTCTTTGCGGCGATGCACGCCAAGAACGACATCCCGACGGTGCTGAACACCTATGCGGCACAGCATGGCATCGCGGTCAGCTACGGGCGCGAACTGGGGGTCGATCCTCGGATGATCGCCGCCGCCGCCGCCCGCGTGCAGGAAGCGGTGGACCGCGCCAACGCAAAATACGGCCAGTTGCCCTTGACCGAGACCTGCCTTGTCGTGATCGGGCGCGGCGCATCGGACCCGGACGCCAACGGCAATGTCGCCAAGATCGCCCGGATGATCGCCGAAGGCATGGGCTTCGGCTGGCACGAGGTCGGCTATTCCGGCGTGACCTTTCCGCTCGTGGAACCCTGCCTGCAACACGTCGCGCGTTTACCCTACAAACGGGTCATCGTGTTTCCCTACTTCCTGTTCTCGGGCATCCTGATCGACCGCATCTACGGATTCACCGACCGCGTGGCCGAGGCCCATCCACAGATCCAGTTCATCAAGGCCGGCTACCTTGGCGATCACCCGTCCGTGCTGGAAACCTTTGCTGCACGGGTCACCGAACAGGCGGGGGCCAATCCGCCGCCCAACTGCGGCCTCTGCGCCTACCGCGACCAGGTGCTGGCGCTGGCGGATGGACAGACGCGCGAGATAAGCGCCGCGGACCGCAACCATCCCGCATTCGCCGACTCACCGCCGCCGCTCTGCGTCATGTGCAAATATCGCTCTCGCGTGCTGGGGTTCGAAGGCGAGGTCGGCGCGGTGCAGGAAAGCCACCATCACCATGTCGAAGGGCAGGGGGCCAATGCGCCGGGGTCGAACGTGGCGGACTGCACGCTGTGCGACACCTTCTGCACCGGTATGTGCCGGCTGGAGGCGCAGCACACCCACGCCCATGCCCACGGTCTGCCGCACAGCCATGACCATGACCACCATCATCACGATCACGGTCACCACCACGATCACGCCCACCCAGTCTATCCGCACGCGCACCACCCGCTTGGCCCGGAAAGCGCGCGGCGCACAAAGCGCGCCTGATCCGCATTCATCTGGCCCGTAAACTCCCCCCGGAGGCTATCCCCTCTCATCCCGCGAAAGTCCTGCGTTCATGAGGCCCTACGAGAAAGACCCCGCCGCGATCTACGCGCAGAGCTTTGCCACCGTGCGGGCCGAGGCGCGGCTGGACCGTTTTGCGGTGGCGATGCATCCCGTGATGACACGCCTGATCCACGCCTGCGGGATGGTCGAGATCGCGGACCGGCTGGCGTTTTCCGCAGAGGCGGCGGCAGCGGGACAGGCGGCCTTGGCGGCAGGCGCACCGGTCTTGTGCGACTGCGAGATGGTGGCGGCGGGGATCATCCGACGGCATCTGCCGGCCGGCAACGACGTCATCGTGACGCTGAACGCGGCCGGGGTGCCGGCGCGGGCGCAGGCCATCGGCAACACCCGCTCTGCCGCCGCCGTGGACCTGTGGGTGCCGCATCTGGCGGGGGCCGTCGTCGCCATCGGCAACGCGCCCACCGCCTTGTTTCACCTGCTGGAGCTGCTGGATGCGGGCGCACCGAAGCCTGCGGTGATCCTCGGATTTCCGGTCGGATTCGTAGGTGCTGCCGAATCCAAGGCGGAACTGGCCGCCGACCCGCGCGGCTGCGATTTCATCGCTCTGCGCGGGCGGCGGGGCGGATCGGCCCTTGCAGCGGCTGCCGTGAATGCCCTCGCGGCCGGATTGCCGGAGGACCGGGCTTGAACTGGAGGCGCGCATGACGACACCCTGGCTGCATATCGTGGGCATCGGCGAGGACGGGATGGAGGGACTTCTGCCCGCCACCCGCGCCGTGGTGGAGGCGGCCGAGGTGATCCTGGGCGGCGACCGTCACCATGCGCTGTCCGAAAACGTCACGGCGGAACGGCTGGCCTGGCCATCGCCGTTCGACGCGATGATCGACACGATCCGCAGCCTGCGGGGCAGGCGTGCCGTGGTGCTGGTGACCGGCGATCCGCTATGGTTTTCCGTAGGCGCGCGTATCGGGCGCGCCATCGACCCGGCCGAAATCGTCTATCATCCGCAATTGAGCGCCTTTCAGCTTGCTGCGGCGCGCATGGGGTGGAGCCTCGCGGATGTGGAGACATTGACCGTCCATGGTCGGCCCGTTGCGCAGATGGTCGCCTTCATCCAGCCGGACGCACGGTTGCTGATCCTGACGACGGGGGCCGAGACGCCGCGCCAGATCGCGGCCTACCTTGCGCAGCGTGGGTTCGGGCAGTCGCTTATGACGGTGCTGGCGGCGATGGGCGGCCGCGACGAACAACGCTTCGACGGGGTGGCGGCGACCTGGGATCATGTCGTCCCGGCCTTCAACACGCTGGCCGTCGATTGCATCGCGGCCCCGGATGCGGCGCTGCTGCCGCGGGTGCCGGGGCTGGCGGACGATCTGTTCCAGTCCGACGGCACGATGACCAAGCAGGAAATCCGCGCGGCGACGTTGGCCAAGCTGATGCCGATGCGCGGCGCGCTGCTGTGGGACATCGGCTGCGGGTCGGGGTCGGTGGCGATCGAGTGGATGCGCGCGGCGCGCTATGCCCGCGCCATCGGGATCGAACCGCGCGACGACCGGCGGGCCATGGCGGCGGCCAATGCGCTGGCGCTGGGTGCACCAAAGCTGGAACTGATGGATGGAGTGGCACCCGACTGTCTTGAAGGACTTGCGGCCCCCGATGCGATCTTCATCGGCGGCGGGCTGAGCGAGGCGGTCTTTGCCGCGGCTTGGGCGGCGCTGCGTCCGCTGGGGCGGCTGGTGGTCAATGCAGTGACGCTGGAGTCCGAGGCGGTGCTGATGGCACTGCATGCGCGGCATGGCGGCGACCTCGTGCGGCTGTCGGTGTGTCGGGCAGAGCCGGTGGGGCGGTTGACGGGCTGGCGTGCGGCCATGCCGGTCACCCAATGGAGCCTTGTGAAGCGATGAAGGGCTGGAGCCGCCGGCGGGCTTTTTTCCGGTCAGGTGAATGCGGATGACTGGCGTTCTCTATGGCGTCGGTGTCGGACCGGGGGCGGCGGACCTGATTACCCTGCGCGCCGCGCGGCTGATCGCCGGAGCGCAGGTGGTGGCCTATCCGACGCTGGCCGGAGCGGCGAGTTTCGCGCGGGCGATCGCGGCAGACATGATCCCTGCGGGTGCTGTCGAGATCGTCATGGACGTGCCGATGAGCGTGGAGCGTGACCCCGCGCAGGCGGCCTATGATGCGGGTGCAGCACAGATCGCGACGCATCTGGACGCGGGGCGCGACGTGGTGTGCCTGTGCGAAGGCGACCCGTTCTTCTACGGTTCTTTCATGTATCTGTTCGCCCGGCTGTCGGGCCGGTTCCGGGTCGAGGTTGTGCCGGGTGTGACCTCGATCACCGCCTGTGCGGCGGTCGCGGGGCGGCCGCTGGTCGCGCGCAACGAACGGCTGACGGTGCTGCCGGGTCCCTTGCCAGAGGCGGAATTGCGTGACCGGATCGCCGGCGCGGAAAGCGTGGTGATCATGAAGGTCGGGCGGCATCTGGGCAAGATCCGGGCGGTGATCGCAGACCTGGGGCTGACCGACCGGGCGGTCTATGTGGAACGCGCCAGCCTGCCTGAGCAGGTGGTTTGTCCGTTGGTTAAGGCACCGGATGCGGCCCCTTATTTTTCGATGATATTGCTGACGAAAGGGGCCGATCCGTGGCTGTAGATCCAGTGGTTTTGGCGCTGTCGCGGTCCGGCGAGGGGACGGCGCACCGCGTGGCGGCGGTGCTGGGGTGTCTCGTCCACGGGCGGCGCGGACGGGTGGATGTGGCGGATGCGTTCTTTGACAATGCGCTCGATCATGCGCGCGATCTGTTCGCCGCCGGTGTGCCGATCGTAGGGGTCTGTGCCAGCGGCATCCTGATCCGGGGCGTGGCGCCCCTGCTGGCGGACAAGACGACAGAGCCGCCGGTGCTGTCGGTCAGCGATGACGGCGGTGTCGTGGTGCCGCTGCTGGGCGGGCATCGCGGCGCGAACCGGCTGGCGGCGCGGATCGCCGAAGCCCTGGGGTCCGTGGCGGCCGTGACGACGGCGGGCGATGTGGCGCTGGGCGTGGCACTTGATGCGCCGCCGGCGGGGTGGCGACTGGTCAATCCTTCGGATGCGAAAGATGCGATGGCGAAGCTGCTGTCGGGTGGCGGCGCGCGGATCGTCGGGCCGGATGCGGCGCAGGCAACCTGGCTGGACGGGCTGCCGGCAGGGGACGGCGTGACGATCACCTGCGCGGCTTTGCCGGTGACGGATCTGGGGCCGCATCATCTGCAGTTCGCGCCGCAGCGGTTTGCATTGGGGGTCGGTTGCGCGCGCAACTGTCCGCCTGCGGAATTGCGCGAACTGGTCGATGCGGCGCTGCATGAGGCTGGCGTCGCGCGGCAGGCCGTGGCCTGCGTGAACACCATCGCGTTGAAGGCGGATGAGCCGGCGATCATCGCCCTCGCCCGCGATTTCGGGGTGCCGCTGCGGTTGTTCGAGGCAGAGGCGCTGGAGGCGGAGACGCCGCGTCTGGCGAACCCGTCCGATGTGGTCTTTGCCGAGGTCGGCGCGCATGGCGTGTCGGAAGCGGCGGCGCTGGCGCAGGTCGGCGGCGCGGGGCGGTTGCTGCTGCCCAAGCGCAAGGCGGCGATGGCGACCTGTGCCGTGGCCGTGGCCGATGCGTCGCTGGTCACGTTGAAGGGTCGGGCGCGGGGCAAGCTGTCGATCGTGGGGATTGGGCCGGGGCAGGCGTCCTGGCGCACGCCCGAGGTGTCGCGGCTGGTGGCGGAGGCCGAGGAACTGGTGGGTTACGGCCTTTATATCGACCTGCTTGGGCCGCTGGCCACTGGCAAGGCACGGTCGGACTTTCCGCTGGGCGGAGAGGAGGCGCGCTGCCGCTATGCACTGGAGCAGGCGGGGCTTGGCCGGAACGTGGCGCTGGTCTGTTCGGGCGATGCGGGCATCTATGCGATGGGCGCGCTAGTGTTTGAACTGCTGGACCGGGGGCCGGACGCGATGGGCGTGTCGGATGCCGCGCGCCGGGTGGAGGTCGTCTGCTCGCCGGGCGTCAGTGCCTTGCAGGGTGCGGCAGCGCGGGCGGGGGCCCCGCTGGGCCATGACTTTTGCGCAATCTCGCTGTCGGACCTGCTGACGCCGCGCGACGACATCCTGCGGCGGCTGCGGGCGGCGGCAGAGGGCGACTTTGTGGTGGCCTTCTATAACCCGGTCAGCAAGACGCGGCGCACGCTGCTGGCCGAGGCGCGCGATATCCTGTTGCAGCACAGGCCTGGCGATACGCCGGTCATGCTGGCGTCGTCGTTGGGGCGACCCGAGGAGCATGTGCGGTATCGGCGGCTGGACGCGTTGGAGGTCGATGAGGTCGACATGCTGACGGTCGTGCTGGTGGGGTCGAGCAATTCGCGGCTGGCGCAACTGGGCGAGGGACCACGCATGTTCACGCCACGCGGCTATGCCCGCAAGATCGATGGTGATCTGGCGGGGTGACGGTGTGCGACGCTGTTCGGGCGATGCCCGAAGGCGCCCCGCCCACCGTCCCCTGTCCGGCGTCCCGTAAAGGAGAGACGATGACGGTTTATTTCATCGGGGCTGGCCCCGGCGACCCCGAGCTTTTGACGCTGAAGGCCGCCAGACTGATCGGGGCCTGTCCGGTGTGTCTGTATGCCGGATCACTGGTGCCGGAGGCGGTGGTCGCCCATGCGCCCGCGGGCTGCCGCGTGCTGGATACGGCGAGCATGACGCTGGAGGACACGCATGCCGAGATCGTCGCGGCCCATGCCGCCGGGCAGGACGTGGCGCGGGTGCATTCCGGGGACCCGTCGCTTTACGGTGCCATCGCCGAGCAGATTCGGCGGTTGAAGGCGGACGGCATCGATTACGCCATCATTCCCGGTGTGCCGGCCTATGCGGCGGCGGCGGCGGCGATGGGGACGGAACTGACCGTGCCGGAGGTCGGGCAAAGCATCGTGCTGACGCGGATGAGCATGAAATCGACCGGCATGCCGGCGGGCGAGACGCTGGAGAATTTTGCCGCGACAGGGACCACGCTGGCGATCCACCTTGGGATCAGGGCGCTGCGCGACATTGCCCGACGGCTGACGCCGTTCTACGGGACCGACTGTCCGGTGGCCGTGATCTATCGCGCGTCATGGCCGGATCAGGTGATTCTGCGCGGCACGCTGGGCGACATTCACGGGCTTGTCAGAGAGGCCAAGATCACGCGGACGGCGCTGATCATGGTCGGCCCCGTGTTGGGTCCGCAACACGGTTTTCCAGATTCGGCGCTGTATGACGCGGCGAAACCGCATGTTTTGCGGCCAAAAGCGAAAAAGGGCTGAGTCATTTTGCACTTGCAACGCTGCGGCGCGGCGGAAAATGTCTTTGAACTCGTGTCACACTTTGGGGTTACCCTGCCAGTGAAGGGAGCACTGCCATGACCGATTATCTGCCGGATGCCGTGATGAAGGGGTTGCAGGACGCAAGGCGCGCGTCGACGCAGCGCGGCAACCGTCTGTGCGTGCACGACGGCGACGATGTGATGCGGATCCGCCGGATGTGGGCCGATGGCATGGCGATGGATGCCGACGCCTTTGACAAGCTGCGGGGCCGGGTGGATATCTATGACGGCATGCGCCACCTGCATCAGGCGCTGATCGTGGGGTCGCGGGTCGATGGCGGCGAATGCGTCTTTGACTTCAAATGGCTGCACCTGGTGACGGAAACGGCACCGCTTGACTTTGCGCGGTTGGACTCGACTCCGGCCGGGTTGCTGCCGCGCGCCTGACCGCAGCCCGGTTACGAAACCTTCATTGCAGGTCGGCAAAGGCCTTTTGCAGACGATCCACCGCATCCGCGATCTGCGCGCGCGGCGCACCGATATTGAATCGCAGGAACGACTCACCGCCCTGACCGAAGGTCGTCCCGTGATTGGGGGCGATGCGGGCCTCTTTTTGGACGCGGCGGATCACCTCCTCCTGTGTCATGCCGGTGCCTGCGAAATCCACCCAGGCCAGATACGTCGACTCGAGGGGCATGGAGTGGACGCCGGGGATCGCGTTGACGCCGGCATCGAAGAGCTTGCGGTTCTCGTCGAGATAAAGGCAGAGGTCGTCGACCCAGGCGGCCCCTTCGGGCGAATAGGCGGCAGTCGTCATGTGCAGGCCGAAGCTGTTGGGCGAGATGCCGAGTGCGGCCATGCGGGCGGCGAAGGGTGCGCGCAGGTCGGCGTCGGGAATGATGACATTGCCGGTATGGCTGCCTGCGATGTTGAAGGTCTTGGTTGCCGCGGTCATCATGACCAGACGATCCTCGATCCCAGCGATATGCGCCATCGGGATGTGGGTCTGGCCGGGCATGACGAGATCGTGGTGGATCTCGTCGCTGACAAGGACCAGCTCGTGCCGTTTGGCAAAGGCCGCGACGGCCTGCAATTCGGCCCTTGTCCAGACGCGGCCGCCGGGATTGTGCGGCGAGCACAGGATGACCATGCGCTCGTTGCCGGTCATCTGCGCGTCGTAGGCATCGAAGTCCATCTCGTAGCGGCCCTTGTCATTGACCAGCTCGCAGGACCTGACCTCTCGTCCCGCCGCTTTGATGACGCGGGCGAAGGCGTGGTAGACGGGGGTGAACAGGACGACGGCATCGCCGGGCACCGTGTAGGCATCGACGCAAAGCGCCGTGCCGTTGACGAGGCCGTGGGTCGTCAGGATCGCATCGGCCGACACGTCCCAGCCGTGGCGGGTCCGCATCCACCAGCGGATCGCGTCGGTATAGGGCGAGGCGTTGCCGAAGTAGCCGTAGACGCCGTGATCGTGCATCGCGGCGACGGCATCCTGGATGCAGTCTGGCGCGCGGAATTCCATGTCGGCGACCCACATCGCGATGCCGTCTTCGGGCGAGACGCCATAGGCGGCCTCCATCCCGTCCCACTTGATGCAATGGGTGTTGCGGCGGTTCACGGGGGCGTCGAAGCTCATGGGGCACCTACTGTCTGGGGTCGGGAGTCTCGGGTCGGGGCGACCCTAGCAGGCGTCCACGCGGTGCCAAGGCGAAAAGCGTGGCACATCTTGGCAAGCGGCGGGGCAGAGGCTAGATCGGTGCCATGACCATACGCTCGATCCTGATCCATCCCGACCCGCGCCTGAAGACGCATTGTGACCCGGTGACCGCCGTGGACGACGACCTGCGCGTGCTGGCTGCCGACATGCTGGAAACGATGTATCATGCGCCCGGCATCGGTCTTGCGGCACCGCAGGTCGGTGTGATGCGCCGCATGCTGGTGATGGACTGCGTGAAGGACGATGGTGTCCCCGCGCGGCCCTTGGTGCTGATCAACCCCGAGATCACCTGGGAGAGCGAGGCGCACAGCACCTATGAGGAAGGCTGTCTGTCGATCCCCGAGCAATATGCCGACGTCGAGCGCCCCTCGGAGGTCGAGGTGTCGTGGATGGACCTTGAGGGTGTCGCGCAGGCGGAACGGTTCACCGGCCTCTGGGCGACCTGCGTGCAGCACGAGATCGACCATCTGGATGGCAAGCTGTTCATCGACTACCTCAAGCCGCTGCGGCGTCAGATGATCACCCGCAAGATGCAGAAGCTGAAGCGTGAAAGGGCGCGCGCGTGACACGCCCGATCCTGGAGATGCCCGATCCGGCGCTGCGGGCGGTCTGCGCACCTGTCACGACATTCGACGCGGACCTTGCCGATTTGACCGAAGAGATGTTTGCGGCGATGTATGCCGCACCGGGCCGGGGGCTGGCCGCGCCGCAGATCGGCGTGCTGTCCCGCGTGTTCGTCACCGATGTGACGTGGAAGACCGGCGCCGGCAGTCCGCGCGTCTTCATTAATGCAGAAATCCTGCATGTCGATCTGGCGCTGGCGGTGAATGAGGAATCGTGCCTCTCGATCCCGCGGATCACGGTCGCCGTGCCGCGCCCGCGCACCGTGCGGATGCGCTGGCAGGACCTGCAAGGCGTCTTTCACGCGGAAGCCTTTGCGGATTCGGCGGCAGTGATCGTCCAGCACGAGCGCGATCATCTGGACGGCATCCTCTGCACCGATTACGCGACGCTGCCGTGACCCGGCGCGTCGTGCAATGGCCGCACCCAGTGCTGCGCACCCCTGCGGCGGACGTAGGCGGGATCACCGACGACATTCGCGCGATCTGGGAGGACATGGTCGCCGTGATGGAGGCGATGCCGGGCGTCGGTCTGGCCGCCGTGCAACTGGGGATACCGCTGCGGCTGGCGGTCGTCGATGCCAGCCGGACGCGGGGACAGGTGGTGCGGATGGCGAATCCGGAAATCCTGCACGCCAGCGTCGAATTCCGCGACCACGAGGAAGCGAGCCCCTGCCTGCCGGGCGTCAGCGCGCTGGTCAAGCGGCCGCGCGCGGTGACGGTGCGCTTCCTGAACGAGGCGGGTCAGTGGGACCGGCGGGACTTCGTCGGGCTTTGGGCGACCTCGGCGCAGCATCAGATCGATCATCTGGCGGGGAAGATGTATTTCGACCGCCTCACGAAACTGAAGCGGGACATGCTGCTGAAGCGGGCGGCCAAGCGGCGCGGTTAGCCGATTTTTCACGAAAAATCGGCGTGGGGGCGCTGCCCCCGGTGCGGGGCACCTCCCCCGGAGTTTACCTGGCCAGATGAATGGGGACTGCGCGCGCAGGGCCCATGGCCGGACTGGGACCGGACTTGTGCGCGTCGCGGATCAAGGTCGCGGATCAAGACAGTGGGCTATGCGCTGTGACAGCCGTCCGCGAGGGTCTTGACGAAGGCGAGCACGTCGGACACGGATTCACCGGCACCGATCTTTTCCACGATGGCCGATCCGACGACGGCACCGTCCGCCACCTGTGCGATGGCGTGCGCGGCCTCTGGCGTCTTGATGCCGAAACCGACGATCACCGGCAGGTCCGTATGCGACTTGATGCGGGCGACCTCTGGGGCGACGTCGGCGGTCTGGGCCGCCGCCGTGCCGGTGATGCCGGTCACCGAGACGTAATAGAGAAAACCGGAGGTATTGGTCAGCACCTTGGGCAGACGCTTGTCGTCGGTCGTGGGCGTGGCGAGGCGGATGAAGTTCAGGCCGGCGGCCTGTGCCGGCAGGCAGAGTTCGTCGTCCTCCTCTGGCGGCAGGTCGACGATGATGAGGCCGTCGATCCCGGCGTCCTGCGCCTGTTGCAGGAACAGATCGACGCCGCGCGAATAGATCGGGTTGTAGTAGCCCATGAGCACGATCGGCGTCGTGTCGTCGGTCTGGCGCAGGGTGCGGGCGATGTTCAGCGTCTTGTCCAGCGTCATGTGGCCGGACAGCGCGCGCTGCCCCGCCAGCTGGATCGTCGTGCCGTCAGCCATCGGATCGGTGAAGGGCAGGCCAAGTTCGATGACGTCCACACCCGCCGCCGGCAAGCCCTGCACGATGGCGAGGCTGGTGTCGTAGTTCGGATCGCCCGCCATGACATAGGCGACAAAGGCCTTCTGGCCGCGCGATTTCAGGTCTGCGAATTTGGCGTCGATACGGGACATGGAGGGAGCGGCTTTCATGGGACGACTTTGCGGGTCCGGGCGTTTCTGGGCGAAGGGGCGCGCAAATGCAATGGGGCGCAATTGAAATCCACGCCCGCGCGGCCATATAGGGGGCATGAATTACATCCTTGCCTTGCTGTTGCCGCCGCTGTCGATCCTGTTCGCAGGCCGACCCATCGTGGCGATCATCACGTTCCTCGTCTGGATACCTGCCGTCCTGCTCAGCGGCGGTCTGACCCATCCGATGTTCGTGATCCTCGCTTGGATCCTGATCTGGGAAGGGCGCAACCGGACGGCCTGACGCCGATTCAGTCGGGAGCGGCCGCTGTGTCGATCATCCATCTGATGCCGAAACGGTCAGAGAACGCGCCGAAGCCCGGCGACCAGAATTCGGGCTGGAAGGGCATCCGCACCTCTCCGCCTTTGGACAGCTTGTCGAAATGCGCGCGGGCGGTGTCGACATCGGGCAGCGTGATCAGCACGTTGCAGCCGGCCATTGCCGGGCCGGGATCGGGCGACAGGTTGTCGGAGCCGTTGATCGCACCGCTGCCGATGTCGAGGTGGGCGTGCATGATGCCGTTCGCGGCCTCTGGCGGCAGCTGCTCTTCCATCGGTGATCCCTTGACCCGCATGAATTGCGGTACCGTACCGAAGACGGAGGCGTAGAAGAGGAATGCCTCTTCACAGGTGTCGTTGAAGAACAGGTAGGGGACAGGTTGCATGGCGGTCTCCGGGGCTGGGGTGCAGCCTCAGGATAGCATGGAACCCAGGTCTGCCATAGCCTTTGGCTTGCGTGGACGCAGGCGCGGGGCTATGGGCCTAGCGGACATTCAGACAGGAGATGCGTCATGGGCTTCAAGATGGGGATCGTCGGGCTGCCGAACGTCGGCAAGTCCACGCTGTTCAACGCGCTGACGCGCACTGCCGCCGCACAGGCCGCGAACTTTCCGTTCTGCACGATCGAACCGAACGTGGGCGACGTGGCCGTGCCCGATGCGCGGCTGGACAAGCTGGCGGAAATTGCAGGCAGCAAGCAGATCATCCCGACGCGCATGACTTTCGTGGACATCGCGGGGCTGGTGAAGGGTGCCAGCAAGGGCGAGGGGCTGGGCAACCAGTTTCTGGCGAACATCCGGGAATGCGACGCCATCGCCCATGTGCTGCGCTGTTTCGAGGACGACGACATCACCCATGTCGAGGGCCGCGTCGACCCGGTCAACGACGCCGAGGTGATCGAGACGGAGCTGATGCTGGCGGACCTTGAGAGCATCGAAAAGCGTCTGGCGAACCTGCAGCGCAAGGTGCGCGGCGGCGATAAGGATGCGGGCCAGCAGGTCCGTCTGCTGGAGGCAGCACAGAAGGCGCTGGAAGACGGCCAGCCCGCCCGGACCGTCGATATCGATCCCGAGGACGCCAAGGCCTGGCGGATGCTGCAACTGCTGACCACGAAGCCGGTGCTTTACGTCTGCAACGTAGAGGAGGAAGCCTCGGCCACCGGCAACGCGCAGTCCGAGCGCGTGCGCGCGATGGCGGAGGCACAGGGCAATTCCGCCGTCGTGATTTCGGCCCGGATCGAGGAAGAGATCAGCCAGCTTGAAGCCGAAGAGGCCGAGATGTTCCTGAGCGAGATGGGGCTGGCCGAGGCCGGACTGGATCGCCTGATCCGCGCCGGCTATGCCTTGCTGCATCTTCAGACCTATTTCACCGTCGGACCGAAAGAGGCGCGGGCCTGGACGATCAACGCGGGCACCTCGGCACCGAAGGCTGCTGGCGTGATCCACGGCGATTTCGAACGCGGGTTCATCCGGGCCGAGACCATCGGCTACGACGATTTCGTGACGCTGGGCGGTGAACAAGGCGCGAAGGAAGCGGGCAAGATGCGGTCCGAAGGCAAGACCTACACCGTCAAGGACGGCGACGTCCTTCATTTCCTGTTTAATACCTGAAGCCGCATCCGTGGCCCGCAAGTGCGCCTTGCGCCGGGAACCTTCGATCTTCGGGCGAAGCATCGGCGCGCGGCAGGCCAATGGTGTCCGACATGGCTGACTTCGCCATTGCCGAGGTGGCGGTGGGGCGCGGTGTGATCGGACTGTGCCCGATGCCGGGCGGCACGGGGGATTACGCGGCGGACTTTCGCAGCCTTTTGCGCTGGGGCGCTTCACTGGTGGTCAGCCTGATGGAGCCGTCGGAGATGTCCGCGCTGGGCGTTACCCTGGGCACTGACCTGCGCCATGCGCCGCCCGATTGGGTCAACATGCCGATCCCCGATTATGGCATCCCCGATGCTGACACGACGGAGCGTTGGGTCAGCCTCGAATCCCGCATTGCAGCGCAACTGGCGGCGGGAAAGCGGGTGCTGTTTCACTGTAAGGGGGGCTGCGGGCGGTCTGGCATGATCGTTCTGCGCCTGATGGTGTTGCACGGCGAAGCACCGGCTGCGGCACTGGCCCGACTGCGCGCCGTCAGGCCCTGCGCGGTTGAAACGCAGGCCCAGTTGATTTGGGCCACACGCTAGCGGCGGCGGCCGGGTGGCTTGCCGGATTTGGCCGTGCGGTGCTTGCGGGCATGGGCGGCGGCGGTGCTTTCGGTGGCTTGCGCATCCTCGGCCCGCAGCTTTCGATAGCGACGGACGCGCTCGGGATCGATCTCTCCTGCATCGACGGCGGCCTGAACGGCGCAGCCCGGCTCGCCCTCATGCTTGCAGTCGCGAAAATGGCAGGCGTCGGTCAGGGCGCTGACCTCGGGGAATGTCGCGTCGATGCCGGCGGTCACGTCGGCAACCGCAAGGCCGCGCATGCCGGGCGTGTCGATCAGCCAGCCCCCCGTAGGCAGGGCGTGAAGCGAGCGTTTCGTGGTGGTATGCCGTCCGCGGGCGTCATCCTCGCGGATATCCTGCGTGTCGTCGGCGCGCCCGGTCAGGGCATTGGCGAGCGTCGTCTTGCCTACGCCGGATGATCCGACGAGCGCGACCGTCTGCCCGGGACCGCACCACGGGGCCAGCACAGCGCTGACGTCGGCCCCCTTTGCATTGATCGCCAGCACCGGCAGATCGCCAAGCGCCTGCGCCTGCGCGATGTAGGCTGCGGCGTCGTCGGTCTGGTCGGCCTTGGTCAACAGGATCGCCGGGGCGATGTCGGCGTCGTGGGCCAGTGCGAGGTAGCGTTCCAGCCGCGCCACGTTGAAGTCGGCATTGCAGGACGTGACGATGAACAGAATGTCGAGGTTCGCGGCGATCAGCTGACGCTGGCCGGTCTTGTGCTCTGCCCCGCGCTGCAACAGACTGCGGCGGTCGAGGCGGCGCACCAGATGGGCGGCGGCGATGTCGCACAGCACCCAGTCTCCTACGGCGAAGGTGGCGCTGCTGACGCCGGGATCGGCCACCAGCCGCAGCGGTCCGTCGGCGCTGAAGGCCGCGACGTTGCGCCGGTTCACGCTGCTGATGCGGGCGGGGGTATGGGGCGCGTCGTCCGTGTCAAGCTGATCGGCCTCGAACGAGGACCAGCCGAGGGCGGCAAGGGCGTCGATCATGGTCGGAACTGGCAGAGGCTGTGCAAGCGGACGCGACCCTGATGGCGGGAAAATGAGGTGAGAGGCTGACAACGACCCAAGCGGGGCTCGTTATGGCTGCTTCCTTCCGGACCTGACCAGGTTGGCGAGGCGCTCGCCCGCGCCAACCTCTCAGAGCTTCATATAGCGGCGGTGGGCGGCGCGTGCAACCCCGTGCCGGTCTGCAGAGTCAGGCGGAAGGCGGCGAAACCGTCATCCTGCAAATGCGCGAATGCCTGCGCTGCGCCGCTGGTTCGGCCGGTATTTGCCCTAACGTCAACGAAGGTTCAACAGATTGCGTTGCATTGCGCCTCATGCGAAGGAATGACGATGAGAATTGCCGAAACAGTGACGTTTGCAGGCGGCGGACTCGACCGGGTGGCCGCCTGGCGAGGCGATGCGGCCAATCGGCGCGACGCGCCCGGCACGCTGGTCATGGCGCTGTGGCGCGGCAAGCCGTTGCTGGACGACGCGGGGCTGGTGCTGCTGCCGCCGGATCACCCTCTGCTTGACGACGCCGCAGCCGACCGTCTGCTGCTGGGATGCGTGGATGGCGCGGCCGTCTTTGCGGCCGATCTGTCCGGGTGGACCCCGACAGGGGCGGATGACCCGGCGCTGAACAGTTTTCTGGACGCAAGCCTGCAGACGCATCCGAGCCTGCCGCATGGTCCTGCCTTTGCCGAATTGCGCGGTGCGATGACACGGTTGTCACCGCTGCACGCCGAATTGGCAGCGACCGCGCGGGCGATGCTGACGTGGCACGGCAGCCACCGGTTCTGTGCCAATTGCGGCGCGGAAAGCGTGATGGCGCAGGGCGGCTGGCAGCGCGATTGCGCGGCCTGTGGGCGGCACCATTTTCCGCGCACCGACCCGGTTGTCATCATGCTGATCACGCACGGCAACGCCGTGCTGGTCGGTCGGTCGCCGGGGTGGCCCGATCGGATGTATTCCCTGCTTGCGGGCTTCGTGGAACCGGGCGAGACGCTGGAAGCCGCCGTGCGCCGCGAGGTCTTTGAGGAGGCCGGCATCCGCGTCGGGCGCGTCAGCTATCTGGCCAGTCAGCCCTGGCCGTTTCCAGCGTCGCTGATGTGCGGCATGGCCGGCGAGGCGATCAGCCGCGACATCACCATCGACCCGGTCGAGATCGAGGATGCGCGCTGGGTCACCCGAGAGGAGATGGCCGATGTATTCGCGGGGCAACACCCCGACATCAACCCGGCCCGCCCGGGCGCCATCGCACATTTTCTGCTGGAAAACTGGTTGGCGGACAGGCTGGATTAACCGTCCGGAGTTAACAAGAGCCGGACCACCGGACAGCAAGAGGCCCGACCGATGAAATTCAGTTCCCGCGAAGATATCGAAGCACCGATCGAAAAGGTCTATGCGCGGGTCACAGACTTTGCCGGCTTCGAACGCCAGATGCTGCGGCGCGGAGCGGACGTGCGGCGGGTCGATCCGGGGCAACCGGTGAAGGCCGGGTCGGCCTGGGACGTGGCCTTTACCTTTCGCAGCCGCGACCGGCGGGTGCGCGCGACGGTCACACGACTGGCTGCGCCGACGGATGTGGTGATCGACATGGCGGCCAACGGTCTGGATGGCGTGACGACCATCGAGGTGCTGGCGCTGTCACCGCAACGCACGCGGTTGTCCGTCACGGTGGAGCTTTCGGCCCGGTCCCTGTCGGCCCGGCTGCTGCTGCAATCGCTGAAACTGGCGAAATCGAACCTGACGAACCGTTTCAAGAAGCGGGTCGCGGATTTTGCCCAAGGCATCGAGCAGGGGAAGCGAAACGCCTAGTCGGGGCGTTCGTGGCGGCGCGGGGCAGCGGGAAAGACGCCCATCAGCTTCACATGGTTGGTGAAGTAGTCCAGTTCCTCCAGCGCAAGCTGAACACTGCGGTCGTCGGGGTGGCCCTCAATCTCGGCATAGAACTGGGTCGCGGTAAAGTTGCCGCCGACCATGTAGCTTTCGAGCTTGGTCATGTTCACGCCATTCGTGGCAAACCCGCCCATCGCCTTGTAAAGGGCTGCCGGAATGTTGCGGACCCGGAACACGAAGGCGGTGACCATCGGGCCGCGCCCGCGCCGGCGCAGGTCCGGTTCACGCGACATGATGACAAAGCGCGTGGTGTTGCGACCGTGATCCTCGATATGCCGGGCCAGGACGTGCAGGCCGTAGATGTCGGCGGCCAGTTCGGACGCCAGCGCGCCCTGCGACGGGTCGCCGTGTTCCGCCACCTCGCGCGCGGCGCGGGCGTTGTCGGTGCTGACGACGCCCTTGATCCCGTGTTCGCGCAAGAAACCCGCAACTTGCGGCAGAATGACCATATGCCCATGCGCCTGCCGCACGTCTGCGACCTTGGCGCCCGGCACGCCCAGCAAATTGACGTGCACGCGCACGAAAGCCTCGTCCACGATGTGCAGGCCACTTTCGGGGATCAGGGAATGGACGTCGGCGACGCGGCCATAGGTCGAATTCTCGATGGCGATCATGCCAAGCTCGGCGTCACCCTTGCGCACGGCTTCGATCGTATCCTCGAAGGTGGAACAGGGCAGCGGGTCGTGGTCAGGCCGTGTTTCCGCACAGGCCTGATGCCCATAGGCACCCAACTCGCCCTGAAAGGCGATTCTCGCTCGCATGGTTGTGTCCCCCCAGACAAATCGGCAGCATTCGCGACAAAGAGGTCGTTTCGTCGCGCCACTATAGCTTGCGCATCCGGGGGGGAAACGGATAGTAGGACGCAACTTATCAATGCGGGGTGGAACGCGACATGTTCGACACAATGACGATGACCAAGGTGGTCGGCGGCCTTTGCGGCACGTTTCTGGTGTTTTTGCTGGGCGGCTGGGTGGCCGAGATCATCTATGTCGGCGGTGAAACCCATGCCGAAGGCGAACATTCCGCCGCCTACGTGATCGAAGTTCCCGAATCCGGTGCCGAAGGCGAAGCCGCCCCCGTCGAGGAAGAAGTGCCGTTCGACGTGGCCTTTGCCGCCGCCGACGCCAGTGCGGGAGAAGCCGTTTTCCGCAACTGCCGGTCCTGCCATGCGCTGGCCGAGGGCGAGAACGGTGTCGGCCCGACCCTGCACAACGTCGTCGGTCGCCCGGTCGATGCAATCGAAGGCTACGCCTATTCCGGCGCGCTGGAAGAAGTCGCCGACGTCTGGAGCGAAGAGAACCTCTACCACTTCCTGCAGGACCCCCAGGGTTGGGCACCCGGCACCAAGATGACATATCAGGGTCTGGCCGCACCTGAAGACCGTGCGAACCTGATCGCCTACCTCGCGTCCAATCCGGGCTGATCGCCTGCATGGGTTGCGCAAGGATTGAACCGCGTCCCGTGAATGGCGCGGTTTTTTGTTGCGCTGCCGCGGGATCACGCAGACATTACATTTTCTCAACTTGAACCGCCCTGCCACCGGGCGCTAGCCTGCGCACGCAGCCATCAGTCCGGAGACTCCGATGACCCATGCCGTCCGCCGCCCCCGCGCCACCGTCCTGACGGGCATCCTGCCGCAGCACTGGTGGGCCGGATCGGCGCTTTTGGTGGGGGCGTTGATGCTGGCGGGGCAGGCCGGGGCGCAGGACCTGATCAAGACGCACGGCTATTCCTACTTCGGCGAGTTGAAGTATCCGGCGGACTTTGCGCATCTGGACTATGTGAACCCGGATGCCCCGAAGGGCGGCGAGATTTCGGAATGGGCCCCCGGCACCTTCGACGGGTTCAACCCCTATTTCCGTGGCGGCAACACCGCCGCCCTGTCGACCGCTCCGTTCGAAGCGATCGTGACCACGACCGCCGACGACCCGACGGCACTTTACTGCTACCTGTGCACGACGATGGAGTATCCCGAGGATCTGTCCTACGTCATCTTCAACCTGCGCGACGACGTGACCTTTTCCGACGGCAGCCCGATGACGGCCGACGACATCAAGTTCAGCTACGACACTTTCATGGAACAGGGCCTGCCGGAATTCCGCGCCGCCTTTGAAGGCCAGATCACGCAGGTCGAGGTGCTGGACCCGCACCGCATCAAGTTCTCTTTCGGCGAAGACGCGCCTCGCCGCGACCGCATCGGACTTGCCGCGACATTCCCGCCGTTTTCGCGCGCCGAATGGGAGCGCGACGAGCGCCGGATCGACCAGACCTGGGAAACGCCGCCGATGGGCACCGGCCCTTACATGCTGACGGATTTCGAATATGGCCGGACACTGACCTACGGCCGCAACCCGAATTTCTGGGGCGCGGACCTGCCGATCAACGTGGGCCGCAACAACTTTGACGCGATTCGTATCGAATATTTCGCCGATGGCGACACTGCGTTCGAGGCGTTCAAGGCGGGCGAATATACCTTCCGCGTCGAAAACTCGTCGCTGCAGTGGGCGACCGGCTACGACTTTCCGGGCATCCAGAATGGATCGGTGGTGAAGGCGGAACTGCCCGATGGCAATCTGTCGCCGGGGCAGGCCTTCATCTTCAACCTGAAGGACCCGAAGTTTCAGGACCCGAAGGTGCGCGAGGCGATCGGCCTGATGTTCAACTTCGAATGGTCGAACGCGACGCTGTTCTATGGCCTTTACGAGCGCGTAACCTCGTTCTGGGGCAATTCCGACATGATGGCAGAGGGTCTGCCGACCGAGGGCGAACTGGCGATCCTGCAGCCGCTGGTCGACGCCGGCCAACTGGACCCGGCGATCCTGACGGAAGAGGCGGTGATGCCGCCGGCCTCCTCGGACGGCCAGCTTGACCGAGGCAACCTGCGCCGCGCGTCCGCCTTGCTGGACGAGGCGGGCTGGGTCACCGGTGACGACGGCATCCGCCGCAAGGACGGCCAGACGCTGGACATCGCGTTCCTGGAAAGCAGCCCGTCGTTCGACCGGGTCATCAATCCCTACGTCGAAAACCTCAAGCGGCTGGGCGTGAACGCGCGGCTGGACCGCGTCGATCCGGCACAAGAGACCGAGCGCACGCGGTCCGGCGACTGGGATATCGTGACGCACAGCTTCGCGATGTCGCTGGAGCCAGGGACGGAACTGAAGCAGTGGTTCGGGTCCGAGACGGCCGAGGACAGCAGCCGCAACCTGATGGGGCTGGCCGATCCCGCGATCGACAGCATCATCGACACGGTGGTCGCCGCCGACACGCAGGACGACATGAAGTCCGCCGTGCGCGCGCTGGACCGGACGCTGCGGGCCTATGGCTTCTGGGTGCCGGAATGGTTCAAGGGGGTCCATACCGTGGCCTACTACGACATGTACGAACACCCGGAAAACCTGCCGCCCTACGCGCTGGGAGAGACGGATTTCTGGTGGTTCAACGCCGAAAAGGCGGCCGCGCTGAAGGCCTCCGGCGCGCTGCGCTGACCTGATGGGCGCCTATATCCTACGCCGCCTGCTGCTGGTGATTCCGACGCTGGTCGGGATCATGGTGTTGAACTTTACCCTGACGCAATTCGTCCCCGGCGGCCCGATCGAGCAGATCATCGCCCAGATGGAAGGCGGCGGCGACGTGTTCGAAGGCATCTCTGGCGGCGGTGGCGGAGAGTTGGTGGACGGCGGCGGCAGCGACTACATCGGTGCGCGGGGCCTGCCACCGGGATTCATCGCAGAGCTGGAAAAGGAATTCGGCTTCGACAAGCCGCCGCTTGAACGGTTCCTGACCATGATGTGGAACTACGTCCGTTTCGATTTCGGCGACAGCTATTTCCGGTCGATTTCCGTCTTTGATCTGGTGATGGAGAAGATGCCGGTCAGCATCACGCTGGGCCTGTGGACGACGCTGATCGCCTACGCGATCTCGATTCCGCTTGGCATCCGCAAGGCGGTGCGGGACGGGTCGAAGTTCGACACTTGGACATCCGGCGCGATCATCGTCGGCTACGCGATCCCCGGATTCCTGTTCGCGATCCTGCTGATCGTGCTTTTTGCCGGCGGCAGTTACTGGCGCATCTTTCCGCTGCGGGGTCTTACGTCTACCAATTTCGAGGAGTTGTCCCTGCTCGGGAAGGTTGCGGATTATCTGTGGCACATCACCCTGCCGGTCCTGTCGATGACCATCGCCAGTTTCGCCACGCTGACCTTGCTGACGAAGAACAGCTTTCTGGACGAGATCAAGAAGCAGTATGTCCTGACCGCCAAAGCCAAGGGACTGGCGGAAAAGACGATCCTGTACCGGCATGTGTTCCGCAACGCCATGCTGATCGTGATCTCGGGGTTTCCGGCACTCTTCATCTCGGTCTTCTTTGGCGGGTCGCTGATCATCGAGACGCTGTTCAGCCTCGATGGGCTGGGCCGGTTGGGATACGAGGCGGCGGTGGCGCGCGATTATCCGGTCGTGTTCGGCACGTTGTTCGCCTTTTCACTGATGGGCTTGGTGGTCGGGATCATCACCGACCTGACCTACATGTTCATCGATCCGCGCATCGATTTCGAGGCGAGGGGATAGGCCATGACCAATATCGACCCGCATGACCAGGCCCTGATGGGGGCCGCCAAAGCCCGCGCGCCGTATCTGTCGCCGCTGAACCAGCGTCGCTGGCGCAATTTCAAGCGCAACCGCCGCGCCGTCTGGTCGCTGTGGATCTTCATGATCCTGTTCATCGCGTCGCTGTTCGCAGAGTTCATCGCCAACGACCGGCCGTTGCTGGTCAATTATCGCGGTGAATACCGCATGCCGATCTTCGGTTTCTATTCCGAGGCATCCTATGGCGGCGACTTCAACACCGAAGCGGGCTACACGGATATCGAGGTGCAGTGCCTGATCGAGACCGGGGGGCTGGCGGACCTGTGTTTCGACGATCCCGAAGGCACGATTGCGGCCTCTGACGTTGGCACCATCGACGACCCGAATTACGAGAAGGGCTGGATGATCTGGCCGCCGATCCCCTACAGCTACAACACCATCGTCGACGTGCCCGGCGTGGCACCGTCGGCCCCGGATTCCAACAACTGGCTGGGCACCGACGACACCAAGCGCGACGTGGTCGCCCGCGTGATCTACGGCTTCCGGCTGTCCATCGTGTTCACCCTGATCGTCACCGTCGCATCGTCGCTGATCGGGATCGTGGCGGGGGCGGTGCAAGGCTACTTCGGCGGCTGGGTCGATCTGACCTTTCAGCGCGTGATCGAGATCTGGTCGGGCATCCCGTCGCTTTACGTCATCATCATCATGTTCGCGATCGTGGGGCGAAGTTTCTGGCTGCTGGTGTTCCTGATCGTGCTGTTCGGCTGGACAGCCTTGGTGGGCCTCGTGCGGGCGGAATTCCTGCGGGCGCGCAATTTTGAATACGTCCGCGCAGCAAGGGCATTGGGCGTGCGCGACCGCACCATCATGTTCCGCCACATCCTGCCCAACGCGATGGTCGCGACGGTCACGATGCTGCCGTTCCTGATCACGGGCGGCATCTCGACGCTGGCGACACTCGACTTCCTCGGGTTCGGCCTGCCGTCGTCGGCCCCGTCGTTGGGCGAGCTGACCTTGCAAGCGAAGCAGAACCTGCAGGCCCCCTGGCTGGGTTTCACCGCCTTCTTCACCTTCGCGATCATGCTGTCGCTTCTGGTGTTCATCTTCGAGGGTGTCCGCGACGCCTTCGATCCGCGAAAGACCTTCGCATGAGCGTGCTTCTCGATGTGCGCGACCTGAGTGTGTCCTTTCGGCAGGACGGCGACACGACACACGCGGTGCGCGGGGTGTCGTTTCAGGTGATGAAGGGCGAAACCGTGGCACTGGTGGGGGAAAGCGGGTCGGGCAAGTCCGTTACCGCCCTGTCTACCGTGCAGTTGCTGGGCGACAGCGCGACCGTGACAGGGTCGATCACCTATGATGGCGCGCAGATGGTGGGGGCCGACGAACGCGAATTGCGCCGGGTGCGTGGGAACGACATCAGCTTCATCTTTCAGGAACCGATGACCTCGCTGAACCCGCTGCACACCATCCAGCGGCAGTTGGGCGAGAGCATCGAACTGCATCAGGGCCTGCGTGGCGATGCCGTCCGCGTCCGTGTGCTGGAACTGTTGCAGCAGGTCGGCATCCGAGACCCGGAAGAGCGGTTGGAGGCGTTCCCGCACCAGCTGTCCGGCGGGCAGCGGCAGCGTGTGATGATCGCGATGGCGCTGGCGAACGGGCCGGAGTTGCTGATCGCGGATGAACCGACGACGGCGCTGGACGTGACGATTCAGGCGCAGATCCTCGACCTGCTGGCCGACCTGAAGCAGTCGTCGGGCCTGTCGATGCTGTTCATCACCCACGACCTGACCATCGTGCGCAAGATCGCGGACCGCGTCTGCGTGATGAAGGACGGCCTGATCGTCGAGACCGGGCCGACCGCCGACATCTTTGCCAACCCGCAGCACCCCTATACGCGGATGCTGCTGGAGGCGGAATCCGTCGGCGGCCCCGGTGACGTGCCGCAGGATGCCACCGTGGTGGCTGCAACCGAGCATCTGAAGATCTGGTTTCCGATCCGTCGTGGCCTGCTGAAGCGCACGGTCGGCCACATCAAGGCCGTGAACGACGCGACCCTGACGGTCCACGCGGGCGAAACCCTTGGCATCGTCGGAGAGTCCGGGTCCGGCAAGACGACGCTTGCGCTGGCGGTCATGCGGCTGATCGGGTCTGACGGGCGAATCGTGTTTCAGGGTCACGACATCCAGGACCTGAACCAACGCCAGATGCGGCCCATACGGTCCGACATGCAGATCGTGTTCCAGGACCCCTACGGCAGCCTGTCGCCCCGCATGACGGTCGAACAGATCATCAGCGAGGGGCTGACGATCCACAAGATCGATCCCAACCGCCGCAACCGCGACATGGTGGCCGAGATCATGGCAGAGGTGGGCCTGGACCCCGCCCTGATGGATCGCTATCCGCACGAATTCTCGGGCGGGCAGCGGCAGCGCGTGGCGATTGCGCGCGCCATGATCCTGCGGCCGAAACTGGTCGTGCTGGACGAGCCGACCTCCGCTCTCGACATGACGGTGCAGGTGCAGATCGTCGATCTGCTGCGCGATCTGCAGGCGCGGCACGGGCTGGCCTACATCTTTATCAGTCACGACCTGAAGGTCGTGCGCGCGATGTCGCACAAGGTCATCGTGATGAAGCAGGGCGACGTGATGGAGGCGGGGACCGCTGCCGAGATCTTCGATGCCCCACGGACAGACTACACCCGCGCGCTGATGTCGGCGGCGCTGGAAGGGCGGTCGGTCGCGTCCTGACCGCCAGCGGCAGCCGATCTTGTCCCGCTTTGCGCCGTCTTTGCTGGACACGCACCTGCTGTGGCCTACCCTTGGACCGGCGGCGTTCAACCGACTTCTGCGGCTGCCGCGAAGTCAACTCTTGCAACCGGGGGCATCCCCCAGTTGACTGCACGCCTTACGCCGAAGTTCACGAAAAAGAAGCTTTCGCAACAAGGGAGAACACGCATGAAACTGAAAACACTGCTTGCCACATCCGCCATCGGCCTTGGTCTGGCGCTATCCGCGCAGGCTGCCGTCGTGCCGGACGGGACGACGCTGGCCGACGACCAGACCTATACCTTCTGGCTGCTGGACGCGATCAAGTCGATGGACCCGCAGATCAACACCGACGTCGAAGGCTCTGACGTGCTGCGCAACCTGTTCGAAGGGCTGTATAACGAGGACGGCAATGGCGAATTGACCCCCGGCGTGGCACTAGACCACACGGTGTCGGACGACGGCCTGACCTACACGTTCAACCTGCGCGACGATGCGCAATGGTCGAACGGCGAACCGGTGACCGCGAACGACTTCGTCTATGCCTGGCGTCGTCTGGCCGATCCCGCGACCGCCTCCGAATACGCCTGGTACATGGAACTGATGCAGGTCGAAAATGCGCCCGAGGTCATCGCCGGCGAGATGCCGACCGATCAGCTTGGCATCCGCGCGGTGGACGATCATACGCTGGAAGTCACCATCACCACGCCGCTGCCCTATTTTCCGCAGATGCTGGTCCATGCGTCGACCTTTCCGGTCCCGCAGTCGGTGATCGAGGCGGAGGGCGACAACTGGACGCAGGCCGGCACGCTGGTCGGCAACGGGGCCTATACCCTGACCGAACACACGCTGGGCGAGCGTGTCGTGATGGAGAAGAACGACACCTACTGGGACGCCGAGAACACGGTGATGACCGAGCTGACCGCCCTGACGATCAACGACGTCAATCAGGCCCTGACCCGCTACCTTGCGGGTGAACTTGACCGTGTGGACATCCCCGCAGGCCAGTATCCGCGTCTGGCGGAGGAATACCCCGATCAGGCCGTATCGACGCCCTACAACTGTTCCTACATCTACATGCTGAACGTCAGCGAAAAGGGGCCGGAGGCGCTGAAGGACGTGCGCGTCCGTCAGGCGATAGCCTATGCCATCGACCGCGACATCATCGTCGACCGCATCCTGCAAGGTGGGCAGGAGCCGGCCTATAACTGGACCCACTGGGCCATCGCCGATTTCGAGCGTCCCGAAATGGCATGGGCCGACGAGATGGATCAGGCACAGCGTATCGAAAAGGCGAAGGAGCTTCTGACCGAAGCCGGCTATGGCCCCGACAACCCGCTGGAGCTGAGCCTGCAGTACAATACGTCGGAAGATCACGAGAAGATCGCCATTGCCGCGTCCCAGATGCTGAAGGGGATCGGCGTGAACCTGACGCTCGACAACTACGAGTGGAAAATTCACACGGACCGGATGCAAAGCCAGGACTTCGACATGGCGCGCTATGCTTGGTGCGGCGACTACAACGAGGCGTCTACCTATCTGGACCTGATGACGTCCTATTCGGGTCACAACAACGGCCAGTGGTTCAACGACGAATACGACCAGATCGTGGCCGATTCCAAGAAGGCGGAAGACCCGCAGCCCCTTTACAAGCAGGCGGAAACCCTGCTGTCCGAGGAAATGCCGATCATCCCGCTGTACCACTATGCCAACGTCGACATGATTGCGGCCGACATTGAAGGTCTGCCGCAGAACAACGTGAACAACACGTGGTATGGCAAGGACATGTATCGCGTCGCCGAATAAGGCCCGATACGCGGGCGGGACTCTTCGGCGTCCCGCCCTACACTTCTGCAATACACCTGTTGACGGACGACACACCCCTTGTTCAGTTACATCCTCAAGCGCATCGCCATCGCGATCCCGACTCTGCTTTTGCTGATCGTGATCTCGTTCCTGCTGATGCACGCCGCCCCCGGCGGTCCGTTCACGTCGGAACGGGAAGTGCCGCCGCAGGTGCTGGCGAACCTAAACGCGAAATACGGGTTGGACCAGCCGGTCTGGCGGCAGATCGTGAATTACGTCTGGGGCATCGTCGCGCATTTCGATTTCGGGCCAAGTTTCGTCTACAAGGACCGCACGGTGAACCAGATCATCGCGCAGGGCTTTCCGATCACCCTGACCTATGGCCTGATCTCGTTTGCCCTTGCGGTCGTCGTCGGCGTATCGCTGGGCGTCGCCGCGGCGATCCGCCACAATTCCACCCTCGACTACGTCGCGGTCGGCGTGTCGATTGGCGCGCAGGTGCTGCCGAACTTCGTCATGGCCCCCATTCTGGTGCTGGTCTTCACGCTTTGGCTGGGCTGGTTGCCGGGCGGCGGCTGGCAAGGACCGGAATACTGGATCCTGCCGGTCATCGCGCTGTCGACGTCGTTCATGGCCTCCATCGCGCGGATTACCCGGTCTTCGATGCTGGAGGTTCTCACCTCCAATCACATCCGCACCGCCCGCGCCAAGGGCCTGCCCGAACGCCGCGTGATCCTGCGCCATGCGCTGAAACCGGCGATGCTGCCGGTGATCTCCTACTTGGGGCCGGCCTTCGTCGCGATGATTACCGGGTCGGTGGTCGTGGACATCTACTTTTCCACTGGCGGCATCGGCAAGGCCTTTGTCGATAGCGCCCTGAATCGCGATTATGCAGTGATGATGGGCGTGACGATCCTGATGGGCGCGCTGACCATCCTGTTCAACCTCGTGGTCGACATCCTGTATGGATGGATCGACCCCAAGATCCGGTATTGATATGGTCGCCACGACGGAAAACAACCCCGCCACGGTGTCCGTTGCCAAGGGCCGGTCGCCCTGGGTCGACGCGCGCCGCCGGTTTTTTCGCAACAAGGCCGCGATGTTCGGTCTTGTCCTGCTGATCTGCGTCGCCCTCTTCGCCATTTTCGGCGGCATGCTGGCGCAATTCTCGAACGAGGAACTGGACTACAACGTCATGGGACAGATCGCCGAACTGGGCAGTCCCTCCATCGCCAACGGCCACTACTTCGGCACCGACGACCTGGGCCGCGACCTGTTCGCTCGCACCGTGCAGGGCACGCAGATCAGCCTTGCGGTGGGCGTCGTGGGCGCGTTCATCGCCATCGTCGTCGGCACGCTTTACGGTGCGACGGCGGGGTATGTCGGCGGCCGCGTGGATGGCTTCATGATGCGCACGGTCGATATCCTGATGGCCGTGCCCTACATGTTCGTGCTGATCCTGCTGCTGGTGATGTATGGCCGGTCGATCACCATCCTGTTCGTCGGTGTCGGTCTGATTTCATGGATGGACATGTCGCGGATCGTGCGGGGTCAGACATTGTCGCTGAAAGGCCGCGAGTATGTCGAGGCGGCGCGTGCCACCGGCGTTTCGGCCCCGATCATCATCCTGCGCCACATCGTGCCGAACCTGCTGGGCGTCATCGCGGTCTATGCCACGCTGCTGGTGCCGCTGATGATCCTGACGGAAAGCTTCATCTCGTTCCTTGGGCTTGGCGTGCAGGAACCGCTGACCTCGCTCGGCGCGCTGATTTCGGAAGGGGCGGGGACCATCGCCTATGGCACGACCTGGCAGCTTGGCTTTCCGCTGCTGTTCTTCGTGCTGACGCTGTTCGGCTTCTTCTTCGTGGGCGACGGCCTGCGCGACGCACTCGACCCCAAGGATCGCTGAATGTCCCTTTTGACCATCAAGGACCTGTCCGTCACTTTCGACGGCGAGGATGGCGACGTCCATGCGGTGAACGACCTGTCGCTGTCGATCGACCAAGGCCAGACCCTGGGCATCGTGGGCGAAAGCGGGTCCGGCAAGTCGCAGACCGCCTTCGCGATCATGGGCCTGCTGGCCCAGAACGGGCGCACGTCGGGGTCGGTGAATTTCGACGGGCAGGAACTGCTGGGTGCCACGCAAAAGCAGCTCAACCAATTACGCGCGCGGCGGATCGCGATGATCTTTCAGGACCCGATGACCTCGCTGAACCCCTACATGCGCATTTCCGACCAGATGGCCGAGGTGCTGACGCTGCACAAGGGCATGTCGAAACGCGATGCGGTGGCCGAATGTGTGCGGATGCTGGACGCGGTAAAGATCCCTGCCGCACAAGAGCGCATCCGCCTTTATCCGCACGAATTTTCCGGCGGGATGCGGCAGCGCGTGATGATCGCCATGTCGCTTTTGTGCCGCCCGGATTTGTTGATCGCGGATGAGCCGACGACAGCGCTGGATGTCACCGTGCAGGCGCAGATCATGGACCTGCTGAACGAGTTGCAGGCGGAATTCGGCATGGCGACGATCCTGATCACGCACGATCTCGGCGTCGTCGCGGGATTCTGCGAACGGGTGCTGGTCATGTATGGCGGGCGCGTGATGGAACAGGCGCCGACCGATCCGCTGTTCGCCACGCCGACCCATCCCTACACCCGCGGCCTGCTGGCCGCCGTCCCGCGTGTCGACGACGAGGATGCGATCATGACCGCGATCCCCGGCAACCCGCCCAACATGGCGACCCTGCCCGAAGGCTGCCCGTTCCGTCCCCGTTGCAACTTTGCCGGCGACGACTGCCGCGTGATGCCACCGCTGGTGCCATTCGCACCCGACCGCGCCCGCGCCTGCCACCGCCCGGTCGCAGAGGTCGCGCCATGAGCCCCTTGTTGTCCGTCCGCGACCTGAGCGTCACCTTTCCGATAACCCGCCCAGGCGACATGCCATGGACCGCGCCCCGCGCCCTGCGCGCCGTCAATGGCGTCAGTTTCGACCTGGAGGCCGGGCAGACCCTGGGCGTCGTGGGCGAATCCGGTTGCGGCAAGTCCACGATGGCACGCGGCCTGATCAAGATGGTTCCGGCCAGCGGGCAAGTCATCTGGCGGGGCGAAACCGACCTTCTGGCGCTGTCGCCCCGCGCGATGAAGCCGTTCCGGTCCGAAATCCAGATGATCTTTCAGGACCCGCTGGCGTCGTTGAACCCACGCATGACTGTGGGCCAGATCATCGCGGAACCGCTGCGCACACATCACGCTGGCCTGTCCGGGTCGGAACGCCGATCCCGCGTCGCCGCGATGATGGAACGGGTCGGCCTGCTGCCGCAGATGATCAACCGCTACCCGCACGAGTTTTCCGGCGGACAATGCCAGCGCATCGGCATCGCGCGCGCGCTGGTCGTCGAACCGAAGCTCTTGATCTGCGACGAACCCGTTTCCGCGCTCGATGTGTCAATTCAGGCGCAGGTCGTCGATCTGCTGAAGGAACTGCAACGCGATCTTGGCCTTGCGATGATCTTCATCGCCCACGACCTGAGTGTGGTGAAGAACATCTCTCATGATGTGATGGTCCTGTACCTTGGCCGCGTGATGGAGAATGCGCCGCGCCGCGACCTCTATGCCGATCCGCAACATCCCTACACGCAGGCGCTGCTGTCGGCGGTGCCGGTCCCCGATCCGGTGATCGAACGGGCCAAGAAGATCATTCCGCTGGAAGGCGACATGCCGTCGCCGATGAACCCGCCCAGCGGCTGCGTGTTCCGCACCCGTTGCCCACGGGCGCAGACGGATTGCGCACAGATCGTGCCAGAGGCCGAGGGGGGCGATCACAAGGTCGCCTGCCTGCACCCGGGTCCGGTGCGCGACAGCGAACTGGTCTGATCGACGGATCGTCACAGCCGACGGGCAAACCCCCAAACGAAGTCGACGCCACCGGTTTCCCGGCGGCGTCTGGATCACAGATGGCAAACGATCGTCCAAATCGACCATCCGATTGTCGCGGGTGAAGGTATTACCCCTCTGACCCGATCATGAAACACGATTGATTGCGGGCCTGCAAGCGGCGACAGGCGAGGTCGGCACCTTCCCGCGTCAGGCCCATGAAATTTGCATCATATCCGCGCGGATTCTGCGTCACGCGGCGCACGGCACCGTCAAGCGTGCTCATCTCATTGAGGGCGACCCGCAGCATTGCCTTTTCGGCCTCGTAGCGGGAATTGTAGCGCCCCACATTCACGCCCCAATGCCGCCCGCCGGAGGTCGAGATGCGGGTCACGACTTCGGGAGCCACGGGCGCTGCAACGGTGGGCATCACGGCGGCAGGAGCCACAGCCGCGACCTGCACGGCTTCGGCCAGGACGGAATTGATCAGGTCCGTGTTCACCGCCAGTTGCACGGGGGCGGCGATGGCCTGCACCGGGCGCAGGGCAGGGCGCAGGCTGCGGGTCACGCGACCCGACACGCGCACCGTCTTGCCGGCCCCGCCGTTCGTCGCGGGCCCGACATTCGATGCGACAAGCGCCGCTGCCGCCGCCGCCGGTGCCGGGGCCGCCGTGGGCGGTTCGGGCCGTTGCAGCGGTGCTGTTCCGGGCGCGCGGCTGAAGCCGAGGTCCATCAGTTCTTTGATCTTGCCATTGCGCTGTGCGGTCGAGGTGCCGCCGAAGACCGTTGCGATGATCCTTTCCTGGCCATGCTGGGCAGAGGCGACCAGGTTGAATCCTGCGGCGTTGGTAAAGCCGGTCTTGATCCCGTCGGCCCCCGGATAGCTGTCAAGGAAACGTCTGTTCGTGTGCCGCACCTCGGCCACGCCGGCATCAGCGGTGCGGCGCGAGAAAAGGTTGTAGTACTGCGGAAAATCATAGATCATGTGTCGCCCCAGCACGCTCATGTCGCGGGCGGTGGACTGGTGGCCGGATTGGGTCAGACCGTGTGCATTGCGGAACGTGGTGTTCGTCATGCCCATTGCGGCGGCGGTCCGGTTCATGCGGACGGCAAAGGCGTCTTCGGACCCCGAAATCGCTTCGCCGATGGCCGTGGCGGCATCATTGGCGGATTTCACGGCAGCCGCACGAAGCAGGTAGCGCAGCTTGATCGTCTGGCCGGCGCGCAGGCCCAGCTTGCTGGGCGGTTCGCTGGCAGCGTTCTGGGTGACGGTGACGAGGGAATCGAGCGTGATCTCGCCGCGCTGAATGGCCTGGAATGCGATGTAGAGGGTCATCATCTTGGTCAGCGACGCGGGATGCAGCCGGGTATCCGCATTCTGCGAATACAGTGTCTCACCCGTTCGCGCGTCCATGACGAACGCGGCATAGGGGGCCGCGAAGGCCATCACCGGCATCATGGCGACGAACAGAATTACGGTCAACGCACGCAGGGCGCGGATGTGGGGACGGTTTTGCACGTCTCTTGCCTCTTTTGTCGAATCTGCCTCAAAGCCCCGCAGTTTTCTGCGGTGACCGTCATTATTTCATTAAGGATAACACAGGTATTCCAGCCGGGAAAATAGCTAATTTTCAACGGCTTTCATTGTGTTGTTTATGCACGAAATCAAGATGTGGTGTGCTGGTGCACGCGATCCGCGATATGAGGTGGAACTCGGCTGCGCTGCGTCTGAAAGACGCATCGGTGTGAGCTGCGGTGTGTCCGTGCGCACCCGACAAAACCGAAGAGCCCGATCAAATACATGTGCCACCACCTCGCAGGCCCAGACGACTGACACGACCATGCCCCGGACAGCATGGGGCCGGACGATGAGGCCGGTGCCTGGCCCATGGCTGCAGGGCAGGGTCGGTCCACCGCTGCGCTTTGTCTTGCAAGACTGCGAGGGGTTTTCTTGCGGGCGTTTCCCACTATATAAGGCGTCTCAAACACATGGACGCAGGATCAGAGTCTCGATGCAGACGCGACACGACTTCATGGCGGCCGACCACGACGACGACGGCGAAAACGACATTGGTGTCGTGCTGAAGACAAAGCCCAAGACGGCCCGTCCGCCTCTTTACAAGGTGTTGATCCTGAACGACGATTTCACCCCGATGGAATTCGTGGTGATGGTGCTGGAACGGTTCTTTGGCATGACCCATGCGCAAGCGTTCGACATCATGTTGACGGTCCACAAGAAGGGGATCGCCGTGGTCGGTGTTTATAGTCACGAAATCGCAGAAACGAAGGTGGCGCAGGTCATGGACTATGCGCAGCGCCACCAGCATCCGCTGCAATGCACGATGGAGAAGGAATAGCGCCGCGCGCGCTGTTCCGCGCCCCTGATGGCCGCAATTTCCCGCCTGCACACCGTCCTAGACGACGGGCTTCTGACGTTGCCCGAAGGTCCGGTGACCGTCATGCGTCCCGCCGCCGACTATGATCTTTCCGCCCTTGGCGACCGCGATATCCACGTAGCGCAGAATTTTGCCCCGGACGCCGATGCGTTTGCGCAGGCGGGCTACACTGTCGCGCAGGACGCGCCATCGTCGCCCACGATGATCGTCGTGGTGCCGCGCGCCAAGGCGCTGGCGCGGTCGATGATCGCGCAGGCCTGCGCACTGGGGCAGGTGATCGTCGTGGACGGTCAGCGGACCGACGGGATCGACAGCCTCTACAAGGATGTGCGCGCGCGTCTTGGTGACGTGCCAAGCCTGCCGAAGGCCAAGGGCCGCCTGTTCTGGTTCCCGGCGACGGACGTCCTGTCCGACTGGGCCGCCCCCCCGCCAGTGCAGGGCGATCACGGCTATTTCACCACCGCCGGCGTGTTTTCGGATGGTGCTGTCGACAAGGGGTCGGCCCTGCTGGCCGCTGCCCTGCCGCAAAAGCTGCCCGCCCGGATGGCGGACCTTGGCGCGGGGTGGGGCTTCTTGTCGCGTGCGGTGCTGACGCGCGCAGGGGTCGCCTCGCTTGACCTGATCGAGGCGGAGGCGCTGTCGCTGGCCTGTGCGCGGCTGAACGTGACCGACGACCGCGCGACGTTCCACTGGGCCAATGCGCTGACGTTTCAGCCCCGGACGAAATACGATGGCATCGTGATGAATCCGCCGTTCCATACAGGCTCCAAGGGCACGCCGGCGCTGGGGCAAGGCTTCATCGCGGCGGCGGCGCGGCTGCTTGTGCCGCACGGCAAGCTGTGGATGGTCGCGAACCGGCACCTGCCGTATGAGGCCGCGCTGCGCGAGCATTTCCGCAACGTCGATGAACTGCCCGGCGATGGTGCCTACAAACTGTTCCACGCCACCCGCCCGCTGAAATCCTGACGAAAGGTCCTGTCATGTCCTTTACCATAAAGGGCCGCACGGCCATCGTGACCGGCGCAGGCAACGGCCTGGGTCTTGCCATCGCGCGTCACTTCGTGCGGGCGGGGGCCAATGTCGTCATGGCCGACATGGACGAGGCAGCGCTTGACCGCGAGGTGGCCGAGCTGAGCGCAGACGCCGACCGTGTGCGCATGTTCACCGGAGACCTGCGCCAGAAGTTGAGCATCGCGAACCTCGTGTCGACGACGGTCGATGCGTTCGATCAGGTCGATATCCTCGTGAATGCCGCCCGGCAGGTCATGGGAACGGCCCCGCTGGACCCCGACGACACCTCGGTCGAGGAATTGTTGCAGCAGAACCTGACCATGCCCCTGCGCCTGTCGCAGGCCATTGCGCGCCGTTTCGTCAAGCAGGGCGAAGAAGCGGGCGCGACCGAGGGTGCAATCGGGTCCATCGTGAACCTGTCGTCGATCGCCAGTCGGCGCGCGCACCCCGAGTTGATGGGATTTTCGATTGCCAATGCGGGGCTTGACCAGATGACGCGCAGCATGGCTGTCGCCTTGGCCCCGCAGCGCATCCGGGTGAACGGCGTCGCGGTGGGATCGGTGCTGTCGGCCAGCCTGATGAGCTGGATGCGGGATCACGACAAGGCGCGCGGGGCGATCATCGACGCGACCCCGATGCGGCGCATCGCGAATGCGGCCGAGATCGGCGGCACGGTCCAATATCTGGCCTCCGATGCGGCGGGTTTCGTCACGGGCCAGATCGTGACCGTCGACGGCGGCCGCACCCTGCTGGACCCGGCCGCCATCGCCGCGCACTGACGCCCGGTCTGTCGCGCACGCGCAGACAGCGCCCTATTCTGGGTAAAGCGCGCGACACTGGGCGGTGGCCGCCGTGGCCTGCCGTTGCAGGATGGCGCGCTTTGCCAGCAATTGGTCCAGCGTGCCGCGTTCCACGTCGAGGTTGATCGCTTGCGGGACGTTCACGTCGCGCACCTGCGTGGTGCGGCACAGTCTCGTGGTCGTCACCCCGTCGCGCCCGCGTTCGCGGCACATGTCGAACCCGCGACTGACCCGCTGCTGGCGGTCGATGGCAAACCCGCGGTCGAGGTTGCCCTGCGTCTGCGCGATCAGGAACTGGTTCACCCGCAGCTCCTCGGTGACGTTGTTCAGGCATTGCTGCTGCGGCGTGGCACAGGCGGCAACTAGGGCAAGGGGCGCGAGGGCAACAAGAAACCGCATATGAATTCTCCAGTGGTGGGCCGGGTGCTAGGCCCGGTGCTTGGCAATGGCACTACGCCTCCCTTAAGGTGATATGCAATAACAACGGGGCAAGGGCCACATGACCGAAACGATGGATATTCAGAAGGCGCAGGCCAGCGCCTGGTTCGAGGCCCTGCGCGACCGCATCTGCGCCGCTTTCGAGGCGCTGGAGGACAGCCAGACGATGGGTCCGACCGCAGACCTGCCGGCCGGGCGGTTCGACCGCAGCGTCACGCGCCGCACCTCCGACGACGGGTCTGAGGCCGGTGGCGGCGTCATGTCCGTCATGCGCGGCGGCCGCGTCTTCGAGAAGGTCGGCGTCAATACCTCGACAGTCCACGGCACCCTGGGCGAGGCGGCGCAGCGGGCGATGGCGGCGCGGGGCGTACCGGGCATGGACAGCGATCCGCGCTTCTGGGCGTCGGGCATTTCGCTGGTGGCGCACATGCAGAACCCGCACGCGCCCGCGGTTCACATGAACACGCGCATGTTCTGGACGCCGCACGCCTGGTGGTTCGGCGGCGGGTCCGACCTGAACCCCTGCATCGAATACGCGGAAGACACCGCGCATTTCCATGCCACGCAGCAGGCCCACCTCGATCCCCACGGTGCCGATCTTTATCCCCGGCTGAAGGCCTGGGCCGACGAATACTTCTACATTCCGCACCGCAATCGGGCGCGGGGGGTCGGCGGCATCTTCATGGACGACCATTGCACCGGCGACTGGGCCGCTGATTTCAGCCTGACGCAGGATATCGGGCAGGCCTTTCTGCCGGCGTATCTGCCGCTTGTCGAACGTCGTCGCGATACGCCCTGGACCGAGGCGGACAAGGACACGCAACTGATCCACCGCGGGCTTTATGCGGAATACAACCTCGTCTACGACCGCGGCACGAAATTCGGCCTCACTACCGGGCACGACGCCAATGCAGTGCTGATGAGTTTGCCGCCGCTGGCGAAATGGGTCTGACACTCGCCAATTGGTCGGCTTTCGTGCTGACCTGCGCCGCGATCGAACTGACGCCCGGCCCGAACATGGGCTATCTTGCCATCGTCGGTGCGGTTGACGGGCGACGGTCCGGTTATGCCGCCGTCGCGGGCGTGGCCCTGGGGCTGGCGTTGGTCGGCATCGCTGCGGCGCTGGGGCTCGCGGCTGTCATCAACGCCTCTCCGCTGCTGTTTCAGATGCTGCGCTGGACCGGAGTCGCCTATCTGCTGTGGCTGGCCTGGGACGGATGGCGCGACGCGACCGAAGGGGTCGCCGCGATCCCGGGGGGCACGACCTGGTTGCGTTATTTCCGGCGCGGGCTGATCACGAACCTGTTGAACCCAAAGGCTGCCGTCTTCTATGTCGCGATGCTGCCGGGTTTCGTGGTGCCGGGGACTGCGGTCTTGCCGCAGACCCTGATCCTGTCGGTCACCTTCGTCGTGATCGCAACGGCGATCCACCTTTCGATCGTGTCCCTTGCCGGTGCGGCGCGTCCCGTGTTGGAGGACCCGCGCCGCAGCCGGATCGTGCGCCGGGTGCTGTCGGTGGCACTGGCCCTGATCGCCCTGTGGTTCGCGGTGGATACGGCGACCTAAATGATTTGCCGTGCCCCGGCAAAGGCGCGCGCATGAGGCCTGCGACGGCTTGAGGTGGCGAAGTGTGATCCGTAAAGTGCCCAGCAAAATAAGGGGACGCGCATGGCGACGATGACACGACTGCTGCGGTGGGCTGGGCTGCTGGCGCTTTTGACCGGGCTGACCGCCTGCGGAATTTTGGGACGCGGAAAGGACGACGGGTCGCGTTTCGGTCGGGCCAGCGGCAAGGAGGTGGCCTGCCTGGAACGGGCGATGTTCTTCGAATCCAACCGCTCCAGCCGCGACGGGCTGGTCGCGGTGGGCAGCGTCGTGATGAACCGGGTCGCGTCGGACCAGTATCCGGACACGATTTGCGGCGTCGTCGGGCAGAAGAACCAGTTTGCCTCCGGTGTCCTGTCGAAACCGATGACCGCCAGCGGCCTGCCAGAGGTGCAGGAGGCCGCGCGGGCCGTGATGCGCGGCGAACGGCATCCGATGATCGGCAATGCGATGTTCTTTCATGTCGCCAGCGCAAGGTTCGGCTATGACAACATGCATTACACCGTGACGGCGGGCGGCAACGCCTTTTACGAAAAGCGCAAGGGCAACGTGACCCAGCCGGTGCCGCTGCCCGCGATGGAAGGGTTGACCGGGCGCTAGCCTGCGGCCCGCGGCACCAGGGTGTGTCTCTGCGGACCGCTGGCGGCGCACATGTCAGCCGCCGCGCACCGTGTCGATCATCAGCTGCACGTTCGCGGGGTCCGCATCGGGCGTGATCCCGTGGCCAAGGTTGAAGATATGCGGGCCATTCGCGAAGGCATCGACGACACGGCGCGTTTCGCGTACCAGATCGTCGCCGCCGGTGACCATGTGGCGCGAGGCGAGGTTGCCCTGCACGCAGCCCCCGGTCTGGACGTGGGCGGCTGCCCATTCCGGCGTCACACCATCGTCGAGCGCGATGCACTCTGCCCCGATGGCCGCATGGAGTCCTTCGTATTTCAGTTCGGCACCGCGTGGAAATGCGATGACGGGGACATGTGGGTATTTCGCCTTGAGCGCTGCCGTGATCCGGCGGGCGGGCTCCACGGCGTAGCGCGTGAAATCGTCGCCTTTCAGCGATCCGGCCCAGCTGTCGAAGATCTTCACCACCTCGGCCCCGTCGTCGATCTGGCGCGACAGGTAGTGAATCGTGCCTTGCGTGATCTTGTCCATCAGCGCCTCGAACACGGGGCGATTGGTGTCCTTCAAGGCATGGGCGGGTCCTTGGTCGGGGGTGCCCTGACCCGCGATCATGTAGGTCGCGACGGTCCAGGGGGCACCGGCAAAGCCGATCAACGTGGTCTCTGCCGGCAGTTCGCGTGACAGGATCTTGACCGTCTCATAAACGGGCGACAGGACGGCGTCGATGTCGTCCACCGGACCCAGCTTGTCGAGGCCGGCCTGATCCGTGATCGTGGACAGGCGCGGACCTTCGCCGGTGACGAACCACAGGTCGGCCCCCAGCGCCTGTGGCAGCAGCAGGATGTCCGCGAACAGGATCGCCGCGTCGAAACCGTAGCGGCGGATCGGCTGCAAGGTCACTTCGGCCGCGAGGTCCGGGTTGTAGCACAGCGACAGGAAGTCGCCCGCCTGCGCCCGTGTCGCCTTGTATTCCGGCAGGTAACGCCCGGCCTGCCGCATCATCCAGATTGGCGGGGTGGGCAGCGTCTCGCCCGCAAGGGCACGCAGGATGGTCTTTTGGCTCGTCATCGGGGGTCCTTTATGTTGCCAGTTTCGTCGCAACGCGCAGGGCAGTTGTCAACCCGGATTGACACCGCTAACACTGGCCGCATGACGTTGATCCTGCCCTCCCCCGCCGCCGCCTTCAAGATCGGAACCCGTGGTTCGCCCCTTGCCCTTGCACAGGCGAACGAGACTCGCGAGAGGCTGGCGGAGGCGTTCGACCTCCCGTCGGAGGCCTTCACGATTGTCGTCATCAAGGTGACCGGCGATCAGATCATCGACCGCCCCTTGAAGGAAATCGGCGGCAAGGGCCTGTTCACGCGCGAGATCGAAGAGGCGTTGCTGGACGGGAGCATCGACATCGCCGTGCATTCGATGAAGGACATGCCGACCCTGCAACCGGACGGGCTGCTGCTGGACACCTACCTGCCGCGCGAGGATGTGCGCGATGCCTTCGTGTCGCGCACGGCGACTGGGCTGGCCGATCTGGCCCAGGGCGTGACTGTCGGCACATCCAGCCTGCGCCGCCGGGCGCAGCTGCGCGCGCGCCGCCCGGACCTGAACGTCGTGGAATTTCGCGGTAACGTGCAGACCCGCCTGCGCAAGCTGGACGACGGTGTGGCCGTGGCGACCTTTCTGGCCAAGGCGGGGCTGAACCGGCTACGCATGGACGATGTGCCGCATCATGCGATCAGTGCCGACGACATGCTGCCGGCCATCGCCCAGGGTGCCATCGGCATCGAACGCCGGGCCAACGACAATCGCGCCGCCGAAATGCTGGCGGCGATCCACGACGCGGCGACCGGCCACCGTCTGGCCGCCGAACGCAGCCTGCTGCTGGCGCTGGACGGATCGTGCGAAACGCCGATCGCGGGACTGGCTGATCTTGAAGACGGCAACCTGCGCCTGCGCGGAGAGATCCTGCGCGAGGACGGCACCCGCGTCCTGTCCGACGACATGACCGGTCCGATTGCCGACGGGCCGCAGATGGGCCGCGAAATGGCGGCCAAACTGCTGGAACGCGCCGGTCCGGGGTTCTTCGGTTAGATTTCGGTCGCCGCCCCCTTGTCCAGCGACAGGATCGCCAGCATCGCGGCGACCATGACGACCGCGCCCATGATCGCCGCGACGCCGTAGCCGCCGAGGGCCGCGCCAAGGGCGAAGACCAGCGCGCTGAGGCCCTGTGCCGCGATCTGTTGCAGGGCAAGCAAGGACGCGCCGGCGCCTGCGCGGGTGCCCAGCTGGTCCTGAAGATAGCCGATGGCCAGTGCATAGATCATGGCACCGCCCACGCCGAATGGCAGGCACAGCAGCCACAGGACAAAACTGTCCGCATAGAACGGCAAAAGGACCATGCCGAAGGCATAGATGAACACGCCCGCGGCGATGATGTGCAGGCGGCGGAATCGCCGCCGCAGCGCGCCGATCGACAGGGTGACGAAAATCTCGATCACCACGAAGATCGCGAAGAACGCGCCGACATCGCCCGGCCCCCGGCCCGGCACCGCATTCAGCAGCAGACCGACGATGACACCAGCCAGGGCCGATCCGCTGTGGATCGCACCGATCAACCCGACGCGCAAAAGGACCGGGCCGTGCAGCATCTCGGATAGGGAGGCCCGAAAGCCGAGGCCGGATTTCACTTCGGTCCAGGGGGCCACCGCATCGCGCGGCCAGCGCAGGGCGATCAGCGCCATCAGGACGGCACCGCTGACGGCGGTCCAGCCGTAGACCCACAGCAGGGGAAGCCCCGCCTCGAACAGCAGGCCCCAGATCGTGAGCAGCACGACAAAGGGAAAGGCGAAGGTCGCGCGGATGATCGCCATGATGCCGTCGCGGTCGGCGCGTGGCAGGTCCGACGTCACCAATCGTGCGACAGCGAACAACTGGCCGAACAGCGTGCCTGTCACCGGCAGCAGCAGCACATGCGCCAGCACGAAGGCCGTCGCCGACTGCCCGACCAGCACCAGCAATGCGCCGGCACACATGCTTGCGCCGGCGCACAGCGCCAGTACGCGGCGGCTGGGGCGCTGGTCGGTCAGGATGCCGACGCCGATAGAAGCCGTCACCGACACGAGCAGCGAGGCCAGCAGGATCAGCGCATAGGCATTGTCGCTGAGTCCGAAGATCGTCACCGCGATCAGAGACTGATAGATCCCGATGGACGCCGCGAAGCCGCCCTGCAACAGCATGGCAAGGATCATCAGCCGCAACGTGGCGTCGCGGCCTATCAGACGAAAGGCATGGATCATCGCGGGATCGTCTTTCCAGGGTTCAGCAGGCCAAGCGGGTCAAGCGCATCCTTGATCGCCCGCATCGCGTCCAGCGCCACGGGGTCCTTGCGCCGCGCCATGCTGCCAAGTTTGGAGATGCCGACGCCGTGTTCGGCGCTGAACGATCCGTGCAGGTCCTGCACGACATCCTCGACCATCTCGCGGATTGCGGCCTTGAGGCTGGCGTCGTCGCGGCTGGGGTAGGCGGTGTAATGCACGTTGCCGTCGCCCAGATGTGCCACCGACAGGTCGGAGGCTGCGGGATCGAGTATCAGCAGACGGCGACGCGCCTCGGTCAGGAACGTCGCCACGTCCGGCAGGGCGACGGCGATGTCGGTGTCGACGAAGGGGCGGCGGGCAAAGGTGATCTCGGCCGCCGCCTCGCGCCGTGCCCACATCTCGCGCCGTTGGGTGTCGGACCGGGCGGTGACGGCGTCCAGGATCAGACCGTCCTCCATCATCTGCGCCAGCGTGTCCTCCAGCAGGGTGACGACGGGGATCGACCCGTCGGGCAGGGGGGTGGCGTCGCGGGGAGCGGTGGCCCCGACCTCGATCAGGATGTTGACGTCGTGGGGCTGTGCAAAAGGCGGTCGCGCGCCCGCGACGACGCGCAGATGACCGGCGATGAAGGCGGCGGGCATGAACTCAAACGCCTCGACGGCGCCGCCTGTCGCGTCCTGGACCCGGTGCAGCAAGGTCAGCGCGGCATCGAGCGACGCGGCGGCGACCATGGCCGTGGCATAGGCGCGTGGCTTGGGAAACAGCTTGACGGTTGCGGCGGTAATGATGCCCAGCTGACCCTCTGCCCCGATCAGCAGATGTTTCAGGTTCAGCCCGCTGTTGTCCTTGTGCAGCCGACCCATCAGGTCCATCACGCGGCCGTCGGCCATGACGGCGGTCAGCCCCAGCACCAGATCGCGCGTGTTGCCGTAACGCAGCACGTTCGAACCGCCAGCATTCGTCGACAGCACGCCACCGATCATCGCGGACCCGCGCGCGCCGAAGGTCAGCGGAAATATCAGGTCGTGGTCGGCCGCCGCGTCATGCAGGCGGGACAGGATCACGCCTGCCTCCACCTCTGCCGAGCGGGAGCCTGTGTCGATGCTGCGGATCGTGGTCATCCGGTCAAGCGAGACGACGAGCGCCCCCTGCGCCGCAGCGCCGCCGTTCAACCCGGTGTTGCCCGACACCGGCACGACCGGCTGACGCGCGGCGTGACAGGCTGTCATGACGGACGCGACCTGCGCCGTGGACATCGGTCGCGCGACCGCCAGCGGCAGGGACGTGTAGTTTCCTGTCCAGTCCTGCGCCCAGCGGGACATATCGGCGGGGGCGGTCAGCAGGCCCTGCGGGCCAAGCAGATCGGAAAGCGTATCGAGAAGGGTCATGGGAAATCCGGGTGACGTCTCGCCGACCCTGATCCGCCCTGCGTCGGGTTGCAAGATGGTATGCCAGATCGCCGGGCGTTCCTGCCGCTGCTGTCGCGTCGCGGTTGCCTATTCGTCCCCGCAGGGAACGATCAGGTCCACCGGCCTCGCAAAGCCGGCACCGGCCACAGGTGTCGAGGTGGCGATGCCACCGGACATGGCCGTCACGTGACCGGGAGCAAACAGGCAACTCATTCCCATGCGTAGACCTCGATCCTGTCGGCTGCCAGGGTATAGCCGATCTCGGCCAGGGCGGTGGTCTGCAACTGGGCGGTCAGCGTGCCGTAGACCCAGATCGCATCCCAGATATCGTCACTGGGCCAGGGCGTCTGGGTCGTGACGAAGACAAGCTGGTTGGGCGGCGGCGGCGGCACGTGGATGCAGGCCCCCAGATAGGGCACCAGCAGAAACTCCGTCAGGCCGTCGGCCCCCATATCAAGAGGCGTGATATAGCCCGGCATCTTGATCTGAAGACCGTCGAGGGCGGTGTTCAGCATGACGCCGTTCTCGTCGAAGATCGGACGCCAGGTGTCATTCGCCTCGTCCAGTTCGCCCTGTCCGATGACCTCGGCGAAGGGGACGCCGGGTGGCACGAGATCGTCCCAGGTGATTTCACGCCAGGTCGCGGCGCGGGCGGCGGCGGGTATCAGCAGTGTGCTGGCGGCTGCAAGCCCGAAATGGCGGCGTGTCAGGGTGTGCATCGTCATATCCTTACCATCATGCCATCGGCGAGTGACAATCTATAGGCCCGCAGGGCTGGCACAAGACTGGCGATGGCTGCCGCTGCGACAACCGCCGCCAGGACGGCGAACTCTCGCCCGCTGGGGCCTTCGATGGGCAGCCACAGGCCAAAGGCGGCGTCGATGATGGGCTGCGCAATCCACAGCCCTGCATAAAGGAGCGCAAAGCCCAGCACCGCGCCCGTTGCCGCCATCAGCGCCGCCTCCAATACCAGAAGGCCCAGCACCGTCGCGGGCCGCGCCCCCATGGCCCGCCAGATCGCCATCTCTCGGCGTCGTTCGTTCAGGCTTGAAAAGATCATCGCCATCATGCCCAGTAGTGCTGTCACCACAACCATTGCCGAGACGGCGACCAGCGCGGTTTCCGCGATGCCCACGATCTGCCAAAGCTCTTGCAGCGCCACACCCGGCAGCACCGACAGCAGAGGTTCCTCCGGATAGGTGTTGATCCAGCGTTGCAATCCGAAGATCTCGAGGCGGGACTCCACGCCGATCATGGCCGCCGTGATCGCCGCGGGGGTCAGATCCATCTGCCGGATGTCGCTCACCGCCGTCGTGCGGCCGGGCACCTGCGCGCCGCCTTGCCAGTCGACGTGGATCGCCTCGATCGCCGCGAGGCTGACGATGACGGTGCGGTCGACGGGCGTGCCGGTCTTGGCCACGATGCCTGCCACGCGGAACGGCTGATCCTCGTGGTCGGTGAACGATGCAAGGCCATGCGACACGACGATGGGATCGCCCACCTGATACCCCAGCGCCTGTGCCACGTCTGCCCCGATGACGGCGTCGTAAAGATCATCCAGACCCTGCCCATGCGCAAAGGTCAGGTCGCGGTCGCCGCGAAACTTGTAACGGTCGAAGAAGGCGGGCGTGGTTCCCATGACGCGGAACTGGCGGTGGCTGTCACCCAGCGAGATGGGGACGATCCATTCCACCTCTGGACGGGCCGCGATGTCCTGATAGCTTTGCCATGTGACGTTGTTGGTGGCGTTGCCGATGCGAAACACGGAATAGAGCAGCAGTTGCACCGATCCCGACCGTGCGCCCACGATCAGATCGGTGCCCGAGATCGTATCCGCAAAGCTGGCCCGCGCACCCGTGCGCACCTTTTCGATGCCGAGGAACAGCCCTACGGACAGTGCGATGGACAGGACTGTCATCGCCACGGTCAGCGACCGCGCCCGCAGCGACCGGGTGGCAAGACGCAGGATCATGCGACGGCCCGCCCTGTCTTGACGATATCATCCAGCCGCACGACCCGGTCGAACCGCGCGCCCAGCCGTTCGTCGTGGCTGACCATCAACAGGGCCGACCCGGCGTCGGCGACCTGATCGAACAACAGCGCCAGAAACGCGTCCTGGGTCGCCGCATCGAGCGACGATGTCGGTTCATCCGCGACGATCAGGGGCGGACGTCCGATCAAGGCGCGCGCGACGGCAACACGCTGTTGCTGCCCGACGCTCAGCCGCCCGGCAGGGTAAGAGAGAAGGTCGTCGGGCAGGCCCGTGGCGGCGCAAAGCCTGCGCGCCTCGGCTTTCGCATCGCCCGCACGGCGGCGGCGGTCCGGTGCGAAGGTCAGCGGCAGCAGGATGTTGTCGAGGACGGACGCATAGGGCAGCAGGTTGAATTGCTGAAAGATGACGCCGATCTGCTCGGCCCGGAACCTGTCACGCGCGCCTGCCCGCATGGACCCAAGGTCGGCACCCCGGACCCTGATTTGCCCCCGCTGTGGGGCCGCAATGCCGCAGACCAGCGACAGAAGCGTCGATTTCCCCGACCCGCTCGATCCCAGCAACAGCACCCGCTCCTTCTCGGATAGCGCGAAAGACGGGCATGACAGCGCAAAGCCCGCTTTGCCGGGCCAGGTGAAATGCACGTCGGTCAGCGCAAGTGGGGAATCGGTCATGGGTCAGTTCAGGTCCAGTCTTGCAACATCGCGCGGGATTTCCGCGCTGCCAGCCCCCGTGTCGGTCACATACTGCGCCTCGATCTCCTGCGCCGTCGTGAATTGGTCGAAGAACGGAAATGTGATCGCGGTCAGCATGTCAGGCGCGTCACACGCAAAGCGATAAGTCGCCTGAAAGGCGCTGTGTTCCGCGCCCTCCTCATCTGCGGCGTGCTCGTCGCCATGGTCGTCGTAATCGTCCTCGGCGTGAGCGTCGCCATGATCGTCGTGCCCGACGTGTTCATGCTCGCCTGAATCGAGGCGCGCGCTTGCTGCTGTCAGGCGGCAGCCCGCGGCATCTGTCATCGCCACGATGTCGCCTACGTCAAGCAGGCGCTGGATCGCAGCCGCAACGGCATCCCTGTCCGCCGCGGTTGACGCGGGATACTCGAAACCAACGATATCCATACCCGGCGACTTCAGGTCAAGAGTGACATCGCCGCCTTCGATGGCCACTTCCAGTTGGCTGACGCCGTGGACGTGCGCGTCCAGATCGCGCACCTCTTGCGCAGCGACGGGCAAGGCAAGGCCGGTCGTCAGAAGGGCGATGGCAGTAATTTTCATGGCAGTATCCAAGTCTAGTTATGTTATAACGTAACATACAGAGGGCAGGGCGAGGTTCAATGGTTTTTTTTTTCGTAGCCCGGCAGGTGATGGGCGACCGGCTTCGTCATGTCGACGACCAACAAGCACTACTGGCAACAGTGCCGGAAAAAGGAAAAGGTTGCTCAACAGTTAAAGGACCGCGAACCGCGATTTCTTAAAAAGCGCGTCGTATCAACGATTTATGGAATCTTCTTGAACGTGAAGCAACCTAAAGGTTCCTCATGAAAGATATGGATTGCTCAAGCAGGCCGGAACGCTCTTGGATCGTATTTTCAAAACATGCTTAGAAGCAAGTGGCTCCGGTGGCATCCCCGGAAGCTGGCTCGAGATGCCCAAGATCCGCTTGTATTTCCTCTGCTCGGCGGAGAGTCTCGGACTGTTTTCAATGAACGCACCCACTCCCAATGTGAACAAACGATAATCTTGTAAACTGAGCCTGAGTTGCGGGGTTGAGATGTGAGGCTGCATTGTGGGGCCAGAATGTGGGGCTAAAGGGTCTGTCCGCAATGCCTGACGACATATCCCCCCAAGCGTCTCACGCTCGCCTTCTTGCGGCTCGTCCGAACCCCGGGGCGCTACTACTACCGGGATGGCCTAATCCTGACGGTCAGCCCGGGCAGCGGCAAGAGCTGGAGCCAGCGGATCGCGACAGACGGCCGCCGGCGCGATGTTGGCTTGGGTTCAGCCCATCTCATCACGCCAGCCCAGGCGCGCAAAGCAGCCATGGCGAACCGCGACATGGGCCGTGCAGGCGGCAGTCCCCTTGCGCCTGATGAACGTCAGCCTGTTCGACTGAGAGAGGGAAGAGGCGGGGCTGTCACTTTCGCCGCCTAAAATGCCAACCGGTACAGACGTCTCCGGGTGGTCCCCGCGCGACTGGACGAGGCACATCGGACCTACGGGAGGATCCGTAAGCATGTGAACGCGGTGATCGGCCGGCGGGCGGTGGCAGCGATCACGCCGGATGCCGTGGCGGCCCTGCTCGAGGCGTCGGCGGAGACAAGCCGCGAGACCGCCCGGTGGTTCGGGCTGAGCTTGTGAAAATCTTCGCTCATGAATGGCAGGCCCTGCTGGACGCGCTGCCTGCGTTTCTCGCGCGGATCGAGCAGGATCCCCGGCGACCGGCTTCTTTTCTGCATATCAGATTTGACCTGCTGACCGCGCGCCCATCCAAAGGAGTGCGGCCTTGCGACATCGTCGCAGATCGACATGGCGGACGGCATGTGGTGCCTTCCAGCCATGCAGAAGCCGCGGGGCCCTTGGTCCAGGTAACACTTCACGATGGACTGCTGAACATCCTCAGGCGTGTCGCGGGCTTCTCGTACGGCGTGAACGAAAAATACATATTCCCGAGCAGGCAGGGTCACGACAAGCCGTTCTCGAACCCGTCGCTCAGCATGTCATTGAAGCGGGCCGGTTATGACCTTGTGCCGCTGGATTTTGGGCGGGCCTATAAATGCCGGCGGGAGCAGAAGGGTGGGGGTGATTTGGTAGCGTGGCGGGATAAATTACGGTCGACAAGTGGCTGAGGTGGCAGCTGAATACTGTGTGGCTCTCACGATCGGACGAGGCGGTAAAAGACGTCTTGCGTTGCGCCTTTTTGAAGCCTTCTGGTGTAAGTCGCAATTCTCAAGGCCTCGTCGAAATCACCCAATTGAAAACATGCGGCGTCGTGGACTATCTCATAGGCCGTAAACAATTATGATTTTATTTTCGATGAAATTTCTGTGAAAAACCTCGTTCCGCGCATCGCATATGATTATCATATGATTCTCAAATTGCTGACGCTGCAGGTTCAATGGAGCAAAGACTCAGATCAGCGTCGATCAAGTTAAATAAGTGCCTGATAAAATGGAGGGCGTTCTTATGAAGGCAGCACTGACAGTCGTTGCAATGTTTATAGGCACCACCGGTCACGCTGAGACCATCACCGTCGCCGGTGGCTGCTTTTGGTGTACTGAGGCAGATTTCGAAAAAGTTCAGGGCGTTTCGGAAGCCGTTTCTGGATTTGCGGGTGGCGATGTTCCAGATCCGTCGTACGATCAGGTCGTCAGCGGTGGCACAGGACATTATGAAGCTGTGCAGGTGTCATATGATCCTGACGTCATCGACCGACGCCAACTTTATGACTTGTTCTTCAGATCAATCGATCCGCTTGATGATGGCGGACAATTCTGTGACCGAGGCGACAGCTACCGGACTGCGATCTGGGTTGACGGCCCCGATGACACGGCAGCGGCCGAAGCCGCCAAGGCTGCGGCGGAGGCTGAGTTGAACCAAAGCATCGTCACCCCGATTCTGGACGACGCAGCGTTTTATCCGGCAGAAGCTTATCATCAGGACTATTATAAATCCCAGGACAGACTGCCTTTTTCAACAGTGGGTATCGCTGTAAAAAAGGAGACGGCCTACGACCGGTACCGCGCACGCTGCGGGCGCGACGAACGGATCCGTGAACTCTGGGGCGATGACGCACCTTTTCTGCCCCCGTCGTGATGGGCACCCGCAAGGCTTCGGATTGCATTGTTATTCATACGACGAGATATGAAAACGTGAAGCGACGGAGACAACGTTAAATACATTGCCTCCGCTTACATCCGGCAGGACCACGCCGAATGGCTCTCAGGCGCTCCTGCGACAATCCGGGTGAGGCGTGTCTCCTTCAGGCTGACGCGCATTGTTCAGTTCGGCGGACATTGGCGTCACGCGCCGTCCGGGACGAAGTTAAGGGCCACGCCGTTGATGCAATGGCGGTTGTAAAACGGCGGCGGGCCGTCGCCCAGCACGTGGCCCTGGAGGCCCTGGCAGCGCGCGCAATGGACTTCGGTCCGTACCAGAAAGACCAGCGTCCGGTCTGGCATTGTGCCCACGGCACCTTCAATCGCTTCTGTGAAGCTCGGCCAGCCTGTCCCGCTGTCGAATTTGTTCTCCGATCGATACAGCGGTAAATCGCATCCCGCACAGGTAAACGTACCGGCACGCTTCTCTTCGTTAAGAGGACTGGTAAACGCCCGCTCGGTCTCATGGTCGCGCAAAACTGCAAATTCTTCTGCTGTCAGTATGGCACGCCATTCCGTTTCAGTGAGGGTAACGGGATTCAGGGGCAGGTCGATGAGATCATGGCCAAACGTCGTCTGCATCGCCAACGGTTCTTCGACCGTCGCTGCCGCAGCCCGCCTTGCCGTGAGAGGCACGCTCAGGCCAGCACCCATGATCGTCGTCAGAAAATTGCGTCTCTTCATGATAACTCCTTTTTCTATCTGCTCCTTGCAATCACATATGATCTCAACAGACCCGCAGCCCGACACGTTTCTTCACGTCACAGAGAGGAGGCCTGAACAGACAGTGCAGAATACCGTCTGATCAGGATCAGCCTTGCCGGTCCGTCCGTTTGTGTGTCGTCGCGGGAGCCGTCCTTCGTTGGTTTCCTGACTGCTTTCAAGTTCAGGGAGTGCGTCCCAATGTATCTGCCATTTCGGCATCCCTTTCACCCATCGGGCGTATTTTGCCGCGCGTAGTGTCACGTCGCGTCTGATGTTCCAGTTCTGCATTGAGAAGCGCCCCCAGAAGCACCACAAAAGCTGTCAGCCAGATGTAAAGAAGAAGAATGACGACACCGGCGATCGCGCCATAGGTGGGCTGGTAGCTGCCAAAATTCGATACGAATCCGGAAAACAGCAGGGATCCACCCAGCCATAAGGCTGTGGCCAGCACAGCACCGGGTGTCACCCAACTCCACCGCGGCGCGCGGCGGGCGGGCGCGTACCGGTAAAGCACAGCCAGCGCCGCCATCGAGAGCACGGCCAGGACGGGCCAACGGCCCAACGTGAGAATTGTGTCGGTCCAGCCCGAAAACCCCAGCCAGTTGATGATTGGCGGCAGGATCAGGGTCAGCGCGAGAGAAGCGAGAGCCATCAATGTCAGCACGATGGTCAGCCCGAGCGAAACAGCATTCCGAAGCAGTATGTTGCGGGTCTCATGTTCAGAATGGGCTAAATTGATGCCACTCACCAGATTGTCGATGCCGCGCGACGCCCAGAAAAGTGACAGCGCCAGACTGACCAGTGCCGTTGCCGTGGCCTGGCCGGGGGCCTGACTGGTCAGGGCTATTGCCTGATCCCGCACCACAGCCAGTGGTTCAGCGGGCACCAACTCTTTCAACGCATCGATCTGATCGATGACGAGACCGGGATCAAAAAGTAACGCTGCGATCGACGCGAGTGTCGCAATGGCAGGAAAAAGAGCAAGGAGTCCGAAAAAGGCCACTCCGGCTGCAATCAATGGAACGAGGTCCCGGCCTATCCGGTGGCCGACGCGCAGCCAGACGTCGCGCAATCCGGCAAGCTGGATTCGATGCGGCCGCCACGCGGTGCGCCCACGTCGTGTGTCCGGCAAATGTTCCGCGGACCCTGTATGCGCAGCCAGATGTTTGTCGTCGTGTTGCTGCCCGGTTTTTCTTTGCATATCTTCGACCTCCGGTCGGCTTTCAGGCGAGGACCTCTGCCTGCGAGGTTTGGCAGAACACTGGTTGAACCGCCGACCAGTGGTCACCGCCCATCGGCCAACACGTCAGCGATCACAGTTCGGGGCATGATCGAGATATCGTGGATGCGCCAGTTCAGCGCAAGAAGCTCGCGTTCCGCCTCCTCGATCCGGGCCGTGACCCCGCTTTCCGCCTTTGGCACAAGGTATACTGTCCCGGTCAGATACCGCCCCTCCTGACGCAGGCGCAGGCGTGCATCTTCGACCCAGTCATAGTTCGCAACATGCTTTTCCACCTGCTCGATGAGGGGATCGAAATCGCTGTCGTCCAGGGTCCGGGGCATCTCGTCCACGAGGTCGCGGAGGGCCGCGCCCGTATGTTTGAATCCGTCCTTCAGCACGTCCAGGGAAATGACGATGGCCGCCACCGCATCTGCCCACCACCAGCCCATGCCGATGCCAATGATACCAGCTACCGCTGCCGCACCGGTCAGCCAGTCCGCCTTGTTCATCTTCGCATCGGCGAGCAGGACCTTATCGTGCAGCTGAGGTGCGAGGCTCAGTTTCAGGCGGCCGAAGATCACAGGCAACACCGCACTGTAGACCAGCGCCGCAATCATGACCCAGCCGAACCAGATGGTGGACCCGAAGATCTGCATGCTGCCGATGGTCGGGTGTTCCGTGTGGATCAGAGCCATTGCGGAATCAAAGGCGAGGTAGAGTCCGACCGTCGCGAGGGCGACGGCACTCACAAGATAGCCGACGGAGGTGGCGCGGATCATGCCGAAAGGAAACCGGTCGTCGGGCCGGCGGTCTTCGATCCAGGTCGACACCAGAAAGGCGAGCGGAGGCACGAAGCTCAGGAGAT